>JBDLJS010000020.1:0-46264 GCA_039714235.1 Bacteroidota bacterium
CCTGTTCGAGGATGTAGATTTTAGCGGATTGTAAACTTCGATAATATTAGAATAAAAAAAACAGGAACCAGCCGGTTCCTGTTTTTTTTATTCTAATTACTCTTCCTTTTTTCTCAATACATATTACACCATCGGATATTTCTTAAAAATAGCTTCCGATTTCATTAAAATATCGACATACTGTGCACGTTGGTATGCAAAAGGATCTTTCAGGTTTTTACGTGAAAGTTTACCCCTGAAATCGTCGAGCGATTTGTACCCTTTATTATCCATCCAGCGGCTTAAATCCATTAAAATATCGGATACAACAGAAGGCTGGTTACGGTAAATTGCACTTACCATCTGAACAGCATCTGCCCCTGCCAGAATCATTTTAATTACATCGTTGGCATCGTAAATACCACGGCTTACACAAATGCTACCATCGAGATTGCCATACAACAATCCTGCATAACGCAAACCTACCATATGATCTTTGGGATTACTTAATTCCCACGGATAAAAATATTCTTCTTTTTCAATATCAATTTCTGGCTGGAAAAAGCGGTTAAAAAGTACGTAGGCATCAGCTCCCGCCTCATCAACCTTTTTTATAAAATTAAGCGGATTGGTATAAAACAAGCTGATTTTTACACTTACCGGAATTGTTACGGCCTGTTTAACTGCCTTTACAATTTGTACCTGCTTATCTTCAATCGATTCTCCTGTAACTTCGAAATAACCTGGTATGGCATACAGGTTTATTTCAAGGCCTGCTACACCTGTTTTTTCCAGTTCTTTGGCGTACTCCACCCAGGTTGGTTCGTAAATGGCATTTAAACTGGCAAAAACAGGTACATCAACACTTTTCACCAGTTTCTCCACATTATATAAATGCTCCTTTGGCCCTGCATGTTCCAGACCCGGGAAAAGATTGGTCATTTCTGCATTCCGGTTTTCGTATTCCGATAACTCTTCGTCCATCTGCAGATTCTCAAGCTGAATCTGCTCTTCGAATAAAGAACGGTACACAATTGCTCCAATTCCTGCCTCTTCAATCTGCTTTACCACATCGGGTTTGGTAACCAGGTTGCTGGCTCCGAGAATTAACGGGTTTTTGAGTTTAATTCCCATGTAAGTAGTTGATAGATCTGCCATAATTGTTGATTTTTTTAATGATTTAACACACTCGTTATACTGTAACTAAATTTATAAATATTTTGTTCAGGAATAAAATTAAATTTTATTGATGAGGGATAGAGGATGTGGAAAGCTGGAATTGAGAAGTGGCCCCGATTCGACAAGGCTCATCGGGACAGATCGGCGGCGTTGGCCAGCCTACCAGAAGACCGATGACGGGGTGTTAATTGCAAATCTATATTTCCTGTTACACTACAAAAAAACCACCTGCCTTGCGACAGATGGTTCTTCTATTTTAAATTTAAAAATATTCTTTTCTTACCTCCTCTCCGTCGACTGACGGAAGGCAGGGAGGAACTTTTTACAATAAACTCAACGTTACTGTTAAACCGGCCATAACCACTGAAACCATGGTCATAAGTTTAATCAGAATATTCAACGAAGGGCCTGAAGTATCTTTAAACGGATCGCCAACGGTATCGCCTACCACACCTGCTTTGTGGGCTTCGCTTCCTTTACCTCCGTAGTTACCTTTTTCGATAAACTTTTTAGCGTTATCCCATGCTCCACCGGCGTTATTCATAAATACTGCCAGCGTGAAACCTGCTGTTAAACCACCTGCCAACAGGCCAATAACACCCGCAACACCCATTGCAGCTCCAACAACAATAGGAACAATAATAGCAACCAACGAAGGAAGCAACATTTCCTTTTGTGCTCCACGGGTTGAAATCTCAACACATTTTGCATATTCAGGAGTAGCTTTTCCTTCCAAGATACCTTTAATTTCGCGAAACTGACGACGAACCTCTTCCACCATTGCACCGGCAGCGCGGCCAACAGCTTTCATAGTCATTGCGCTGAATAAAAATGCCATCATTGAACCAAGGAACAAACCACCTAAGAATAATGGATTGAAAAGCGTAATATCGTAAGCAGCAGAGAAATCTTTTACAGATGCGGTTGAAATTTGAATTGTTTTTACTCCTTCTTCAACAGCCGGAGCAACGTCATTATAAAAAACATATTCGCCCTTGGTTACAAAACCTTCGCCTGCTTTTGCAATTTTACCAAACCACAACCTTACTTCTTCCATGTAGGCAGATATAAGTGCCATTGCAGTTAATGCAGCAGAACCAATTGCAAAACCTTTACCGGTTGCAGCGGTTGTATTCCCTAACATATCCAAAGCATCAGTTCTTTCGCGTACTTCCGGTGGAAGTTCAGCCATTTCAGCGTTACCGCCGGCATTGTCAGCGATAGGGCCAAAAGCATCAGTTGCTAAAGTAATTCCTAATGTAGAAAGCATACCCACAGCGGCAAAACCAATACCGTAAACACCCATTGCAAAGTGTTCAGCTCCACCGGCTGCCCAGAATGCACCCATAATTCCAAGAACAATAGTTACTACAGGAATCCAGGTTGATCCCATACCAACAGCAATACCATCGATAATTGTAGTTGCCGGACCTTGTTGTGCCTGCTCAGCAATACCTTTTGTAGGTTTGTACTCATCAGAAGTATAAAATTCGGTTGCTTGCCCAATAATTACACCGGCAGTCAAACCAATAACCACAGCCCAGAAAACACCCCAGGTAATCCAACCTAAGTATGCCAATCCAACAAGAGCAAGTAGTATTAAAATCGAACTACCAAATGTTCCTATAAACAATGCTCTTAATAATGTTTTTTGTGTTGCCGATTCTTTTGTGCGAACCATATAAATACCGATAATTGAAAGTATAATACCGATTGCAGCAACAATCATTGGTGAAGTAACTGCTGTTACAGTTTTAAATCCTTCCGGTAAAACACCCTTGCCAATTAAATCTGCTATTGGCAATGCAGCACCAAGCGCAGCTGTTGCCAGAATTGAACCTGCATACGATTCGTAAAGGTCGGCTCCCATACCGGCAACATCACCAACGTTATCACCAACGTTATCAGCAATAGTTGCAGGATTACGTGGGTCGTCTTCAGGAATACCGGCTTCAACTTTACCAACAAGGTCGGCACCAACATCGGCAGCTTTTGTGTAGATACCACCCCCAACACGAGCAAATAATGCCTGTGTAGAAGCACCCATACCAAAAGTTAACATAGTTACTGTAATTTCAATTAATTTTTGTGTTTCTGTTGTTCCTTCATGAACAAATTCAAGGCCTAAGAAATGTAGACCGTTTGCCATGTGCTCAGGAGTGAAAATAACTTCACTCAACAGAAGATACCAGGCGGCTATGTCTAACAAAGCAAAACCAACAACAACCATTCCCATTACTGCACCACTCCGGAATGCAACTTTCAAACCTTTATTTAAAGATTTAGATGCACCATGAGCAGTTCTTGCAGAAGCAAATGTTGCAGTTTTCATTCCTAAGAAACCACAAAGGCCAGAGAAGAAACCACCGGTTAAAAATGCGATTGGAACAAATGGGTTTTGGACACCAAAATAAGCCATAATGGCAAGTAGAACAAATAGTACTACAAATACCAATGCTACTACTTTGTACTGCCTTTTTAAATATGCCATTGCACCGTCGCGAACGTACTGTGCAATTTCTTTCATACGGTCAGTACCTTCTGAATTCTTCATTAAATCTTTGAAAAAAATCCAGGCAAACACCAATGCCAGGATAGAGGCAATTGGTACTATCAAGAAAATATTACTCATAAGAAAATAATTTTATGTAACTCCTGTTACGGTTTAGATATTTAATTTTTAGAAATTCATTTTTCATCTCTGGTTTAGCCAAAATTAAAAAAGGAAAAATCTCCGGTACACAAAGATAAATTTTATAATGAATTACAAAATTTTATAAAACCTATTTAATAACAGATTGAAAATTTGTTAACAATACCCCGTTTGAACAATTTGTGAAATATCTAATTAGAAATGAATTTCTTACTAACAATGAATCAAAGCTCTGCGTTCACGGCCATTCATTAAAATAGAGAGAGGTTTGTTAAACTTAACATGTTTTACATATTCTGTTTCGTGAATTACCTGCTGTTGCCGTAGCGCTTCCATTTTAATTTTAGATTTCCGCGAATTATGAGGAACAGAAAAATAACCCACATTCATTGATGTAACATTATGAAAGAAATGTGATCCAAGCGAGGCATCCAATGGATAATCGGGTAATCCCATTTCAATTATTATGTGGGCCCTCGAAATATGAGCCCATAAAACCGGAATCCCGGTAAACGGATCACGTGATCCCCAACGCCCAGGACCAATTAAAATATATTCTTTCCCCTGTTCATCAAAATAGCGGTTTATTGCCGCAATTTCTTTTGCCATTTGTTTGGTTTTCAACTTATTAAATTTATCCGGGTCTATATACACCACATCCCTGATATTTTCAATCTTTCCGTTGCCCATTCCGCGTTCGGCGTACATAAACACTTTCTCATCATCTACTAATCCAAGATCAACTTCAACCTGTTCTTCAATCCTTATTAACGGTTTTATCTGAAGTAAATATAAAGTAGGCAAGTCATGTTCTCCTGGTTCCAAATCAATTGCATATTCTATTTCTACCGGAGATCCCATGGCCTCCTTAAACAGTTTTAGCAATAGTTGCAGCGCGTCGGCCAGGGGAAGATGATTGTATTTTAAAATATTGGCAAAATCAATAACTTTTGGTCCATCACCCTGAACTCCGGGAACAATGTCATCGTTTTCAATAATATAGGTAGAAGCTGAATGTTCCAGTGTCCCGTCTTTTTCTGCCTCTTTAATTCTGTATTTTTTAATGGCTGCATCTTCACCGCCTGCAACCAAGTCGAATTCTTTTAAAGATAAATCGATGGAATAAAACTGTTTTTGGGTATCGCGCAACTGGTCTTTTAACGATTCCGCATTCAGGTGTGGATATTTTGGGCAAAACCTATACGAATTTTCACCCCCAACCACATACATTCCCAAACCAACGGCTGCAACGGAAAATCCATCATCGGGTTCCATATAAGCAATTGGATAGTAATTATACGATTGTGCCACCCCCGAAAGTGTTGGGTAGTATTTATTATTGTACTCATGCCCAACTACTTCCTGAATTACCACAGCCATTTTTTCTTCTTCAATTTTATAGTTAACGGCATCGAAATATGCCTGTGCCGAATCGGTAAAAATACTTGCGTAAACCAATTTAATAGCTGCTTCTAATTGCTGGTAGCGTACTTCAATATCGTCGTGATTATTAGGTATGAGGTAAGTAGCATAAACCCCGGAAAATGGTTGCAATAAAGAATCTTCAAATAACCCGGATGATCGAACAGCCAGTGGTTTTTTCATTACTTTCAGGTATTCCATCAGCCTCTTTCTTATTTTTTCATCAAATTCTGACTCGATAAAATGTTTACGAATGGCATTAAAATCATTTAAAGAGTAAATGTCATCGTACAGATTATTTGTTTCAATAAACTTATCAAATTGCAGGGCCCCAACAATTGCAGTGGACGGAATCCTGATATTCATATCGGGAATTAACTTTTTAAAATCGATATTTTCAATAAAGTTGCAAATAAATGCAATCCCCCTGCCCTTTCCACCAAGCGATCCTTTTGCCATTCGGACAATAAACCGGTTGGAGTGCACAAACTCAGGATCGAAGTTTACGATGGTTCCCTTCAGCTTTTCGAAACGTACTTTTTTAAATACATTGAGGCAAAACTGACGTACCTCCTCCGGAGTATCAAAATCAGAAGTTTTAACAGGGCGCAACCGTTCGGCCATATTAATTTCGCCACGCGCCATTAACCATGTAGAAAAAGAATTCCGGCTACCATGATATTGCAAAGCTCCTGCGGGAATTTCTTTCAGTTTCTCTTGAAATTCCTCCAGGTTCTCGGCTTCAGTAATGGGCAGGCCATTCAACCCTTTAAAAACAAAACTCCCGAAACCAAGCCTGCGATATAAAAAATTCAGAATATCCATTGACAGGCTCTCTGAATTTTTATTGATAAACTCTGCACCAATGCTTCTTGCCCTTTCGGCATTTAATATATCGTGCGATTGCAGAAGCAAAGGAACAGGGAAGTTCAGCGTTCCTTTGGCAAATTTTAGCAGTTCAATACCGGCATCTTCGTCGTCTATCCCACCCTTTTCAAACTTTACATCAGAAATTACACATAAAATATACCTCCGGTAGCTATTAATAATATGTACTGCGTCTTCATATGAATCTACAAGTATTACTTTGGGGCGGGCCCTCATATTTAATATCTTATACAATTCATCTTTGGCATCCTCTTTAATAACAACCTGAGTTTGAGTCATAACTGTTGAATATAACATTGGCAGGTACCGCGAATAATACTGAATGCTGTCTTCGACCAAAAGTATAACCCTTACATTACCATTCTGGGTATCGCGGGCTATATTTTTCATGTCCTCGATATACTTAATCATTGCAAGAAAAACAATGGAATTACCATTCCAGACGAAAACCCTGTCGATAAAATCAAGTTTTCTTCCCTCGTGCTGGAAATATTGTAAATCGGCATTGTTATTTACAAGTAACAAAAGAGGAACACGTGGCCTCATTTTTTTGATTTCACGAGCTGTTTCAACGGGTGTATCTTTGTCAACACCGGCCATGACTATGATTAAATCGAAATCGCGATGTTTAAGTGTCAGCAAGGCATCTTCCATAGAATGCACACTGGAAAAACGAGGTGCAGCATATAAATTCAGTTGCAGATATTCACCAAAAATTTTATCGCTGAACTGCCCTTCGCGAACGATTGAATATGAATCGTAAAGCGTGGCTATTAGTAAAACCTCTTTTACCTTTGTAGGCATCAGTTCCTGGAAAATATCACGGTCGGTTTTCCGCTTTTTATATATACTGGCCAATGATATGTTGTCGATATCCATTACTTTAATATTTAGATTTTGAAGTTAGGGATTTTTTGGGTGATGCTAAACTGAAGGCAATAAAAATCCCAAAGAATTTCTCCGGGAAATTTATAAAAAAGTCGTCACCCCAGTATGTATTGATAAAAATAGTGGAGTGACGACAAGTTATTTGCAAAAAGGCATCAGCTTACTGATTGTAAAAGCTCATAGTGAGCAGATGACCAAAGCTCATTTAATCTAATTTATGAATTACCACTCCTGAACGCAGTTTGGGCTCGAACCAGGTGGTTTTTGGCGGCATAATATTTCCACTGTCGGCGATATTTATTAACTGTTGCATTGAAACCGGGTAGAGTGCGAATGCGGCTTTTATTTCGCCCGAATCAGCACGTCTTTTTAATTCTCCAAGACCACGAATCCCACCGACAAAATCAATGCGTTTTGAGGTTCGTAAATCCTTAATATTAAGAATTGGGTCCAAAACCTGGTTAGAAAGTATGGTAACATCTAAAACGCCAATTGGGTCATTATCGTCGTAGGTTCCTTTGTTGGCCGTAAGTTTGTACCAGTTACCCGAAAGGTATAAACTAAACTCGTGCAACTTAGCTGGCTTATAAATATCTGGTCCCATATTTTCTACTTCGAAACTTTTCGACAGCTCTGCCAGAAAATCGATATCCGATAAACCATTCAAATCGGTAACAACACGGTTGTAGTCAATTATTTGAAGCTGATCATCAGGAAAATGAACAGCCATAAAAAAGTTATATTCTTCATCTCCGGTATGATTTGGATTTTGGGAGGTTTTTTCAAGACCAATGCGAGCTGCTGCAGCAGTTCTGTGATGCCCGTCGGCTACATAGGTAAACGGCACTTTTTCTTCAAACAGTTTCTCCAGTCTTTGGTTTATTACCTCATCGTTTATGGCCCAAAAATGGTGACCAAAACCATCCTCTGCCATAAAGTCGTAATCTGCTTTATTGTTTTTTACAATATTTTCTACAATCTCATCAATTTCGGGCACTGCTTTATAAGCGAAAAAAACCGGTTCAATATTGGCATTTAAATAACGGGTAAGTACCATCCGGTCCTCTTCTTTTTCGGGGCGGGTAAGCTCGTGTTTTTTAATTATCCCGTTTTCGTAATCGGCACAGGCAGCGGCTCCCACAATTCCATACTGAGTTTTGCCATTCATGGTTTGAGCATAAATGTAATATTTGGCATTATAATCCTGTACCAACCATCCTTTTTCCTGAAATGCAGTAAAATTTTCAACCGCTTTGTTATATACTGTTTCAGAATGAATATCATCAACACCGTGACATTCAATTTCAGCTTTTGTTATCCGGAGCAATGATTTGGCCTTTCCTTCGGCCATTTCCGCTGCCTCTTCGGAGTTCATTACATCGTAAGGCAGGCAGGCCAGCTCTTCAACAACTTCCTGCGGTGGGCGTAGCCCTTTAAATGGTTTTATTATTGCCATAATTTTTAGTTATTGTGTAAATGAGTGATTGAGTAAATGAGGAAAAAGTACACTCATTCTTAATCACCTAGATTTTGAAATAAAAATAATTATTTATTCAGTCTATTGGGAATTACCCATTTACTTATTCACCTGATGCGTTGCATCTCCCTTTTCAAAGAAATCAACTATTTGTTCAGCTGCTGCAACTCCTGCGTTAATATTTGCTTCGGCTGTTTGTGCCCCGGCTTTTTTGGGTGTAAAGAAATAGCGTCCCTCAAATTTTTCTTTAAACTCTGCTTCACAGTCCGGCGTTAAATCCGACATGTATTTTATACCCGGCTTTTCTTCCATTAATTTTACAAGGTCGGGCTCATTTATTACCTCTTTACGTGCAGTATTTACAATTATACTTCCGTCTTTCAAATGCTTTAACACCTCGTAACTAACCGATTTTAAATGCTCACCACGCGCCGGAACATGAATTGAAATCACATCGCTTTTTTCGTACAGCTGCTCTAAAGAATTGGTAACCTTTAAACCGATTGCCGCAGCTGCAGCTTTGCTGTAACGGGTATAAACAATCACTTTCATTCCCATTGCTCGGGCAATCCTGAAAACGTTTCGGGCAACAAAACCAAATCCGTGTAATCCCAGGGTACGGCCCCGCATTTCTCCACCGGGTTTTCCTGAAAACAGTTCTCTTAAACCAAGAATTGCCATGCCAATAGCCAACTCGGCAACGGCATTTGAGTTCTGCCCGGGTGTGTTCATTACCACAATGTTGTTTTCTGTGGCTGTTTTTAAATCAACATTATCGTAACCTGCTCCTGCACGAACCACAATTTTTAAATTTTTTCCTGCGGAAAGTACCTCCTCGTCGAACTTGTCGCTGCGAATTATTGCAGCATCAACATTGGCAATGGCATTCAGCAACTCCTGTTTTTCGGGGTATCTTTCAAGCAATTGCAGTTCGTAACCTGCTTTATTAAATATTTTACTGATTTTTTTTACCGCTATGGGTGCAAACGGTTTTACGGTAGCAATTAAGATTTTTCTCATGACTTATAAAATTTAGGCAAAAAAATGCAGGATCCTCACCCTGCATTTTTTGAAGTATTTATTATTTTATCTGTTTAAGATTGTTTACTTTTTATTGCAACAGATGGAATTCGTCCCGATTAATCGGGGCTCATTTCATTTTTTCAAATTCCTGCATGGTTTCAACAAGTGCTTTCACACTATCTACCGGCATAGCATTGTAAATTGAGGCCCTGAAACCTCCGACAGAACGGTGCCCTTTAATTCCAATCATACCCTTTCCGGTTGCAAAGTCAAGGAACTCCTTCTCCAATTCTGCATACTCCGGAGTCATTACAAAGGTTACATTCATTAACGAACGGTCTTCCGGATTTGTAACGGTTGGAACAAACAGTTTATTTCTGTCCAGTTCGTCGTATAAAATACCTGCTTTTTCGATATTGGTTTTTTGCATCGCCTCAATACCTCCGTTCTCTTTTAACCAGCGTAATGTTTGCAGGCTGGCAAAAACAGGTAATGTGGCAGGCGTATTAAACATCGAACCTTTGTCTATGTGTGTCTGGTAATTCAGCATGGTAGGAATAGTACGTTCTACCCTTCCAAGTGCTTCGTCTCTAATAATCACCAAAGTTGCACCCGACGGTCCCAGGTTTTTTTGAGCACCTGCATAAATAATGTCGTATTTTGCAACATCAATCGGGCGACTGAAAATATCTGACGACATATCGGCTACCAGAGGTACACCAACGTCCAAATCAGTTAAAATTTCTGTACCGTAAATCGTGTTATTCGATGTAATGTGGAAATACTCTGCATCAGCAGGCACTTCATATCCTTTTGGTATGTAATTAAAGTTAGCATCCTTCGAAGAAGCCACTTCAACCACTTCTCCAAATAACTTTGCCTCTTTAATAGCTTTCGAACTCCACGAACCTGTATTTAAGTAGGCAGCCTTTTTGTTCATCAAGTTATAAGGAACCATTAAAAACTGGGTACTTGCACCTCCCTGAAGGAAAAGCACCGTATAACCTGCTGGTACCTTAAGCAATTCTTTTACCAACGCTTGTGCTTCGTCCATCACTGCCACAAATTCTTTGCTACGGTGAGAAACTTCCATAACTGAAAGTCCGGTTCCGGCAAAATTCATGACTGCTTCGGCAGTATTTTCTTTGGTGAATTCGGGCAAAATTGATGGCCCGGCGTAAAAATTGTGTTTCTTCATTATTACAACAATTTAAGATGAATTAATAAAACCGTTTCGTTGCAAACTTCAAATCAAAGTACGTAATTAGTTGATGGTTTGCAGATGAGAAAAATCAATAATTTTATCTAAAATTTGAGTTTTTAAACATTGACAATCACTTGTAAGAATGACAGAAATCATTCTCTAATCGTTTTAAAGCAAATGAAAATGTTTGCATCTCTTTATAAACTTGTACAAATGTATTCGATTCTGATTAAGAAAAATGTTTTTAAAGGACAGAATAACATCCGGTAAGAATAATTTAAAAGAAGTTTAAATAGATAACATTTCAAATTCAAATTGAATTGAATTACGTAATCTGTTAATTTTGAAGAATAACAAATAGAATGAAATGAAAAAACTACCAGCTAAACTGTTATTTTTTTTAGGTGTTATTTTTGTTTTTACAAATTGCACCAAAGAAAAAGAGTATCTCTCGCCAAATATCGTTTTTATCCTGGCTGACGATCTTGGCTATTCTCAAATTGGTTGTTACGGCAACAGTTATTATAAAGCTCCAAACATTGACAAACTGGCTGAAGAGGGAATGCAGTTTATAAATGCCTATGCAGCATGCCCGGTTTGTTCGCCCACCCGTGCCAGCATTATGACCGGAAAATATCCGGCACGTCTGCATTTAACCGACTTTATAGCCGGAAACAACCATGCCGGTTATCCGCTTTCGCAACCCGACTGGCAAAAATGGCTTCCGTTGGAGGAAGTTACTATTGCCGAAATTCTGAAAGAAAAAGGCTACCGAACAGCACTGTTTGGTAAGTGGCATTTAAGCAAAGAAAAGACTCCTCCCGGCAGTCTGCCGTTTAATCCCGACAAACAAGGATTCGACGAAACATTTGTCACCTATAAACCATCGGGTAATATGGCCCAACCCTGGCAGGATGCTGAAAACGATGCGCACAATGTAGATACAATTACCAATTTAGCGCTGGATTTTCTTGAACGACACAAAAACAATCCATTTTTTCTTTTTATTTCGCACAATACCATTCACGATCCGTTAAAAGAAAAAGAAGAATCTATACTGAAATATGAAACTCGGGAAGAAACAGAGAAACATGAGAACCATCCGGTAATTGCTGCCATGATTGAGCGGCTGGATAACAGTTGTGGCAAAATATTTAATAAAATTGACGAACTGGGCTTAACGGAAAATACCATAATCATCTTTTTTTCCGACAACGGGGGCAAACAAGATTATGCTGCCCAAACGCCGCTACGTGCCGGTAAAGGTTGGCTATACGAGGGAGGAATAAGGGTGCCGTTAATTGTAAAATGGAAAAACAGAATTCAACAGGGGACTGTTTCAGAGTCGATGATTAGTTCAATCGATTTTTTACCAACAATTACCGAAATTGCAGGGATTGAAGAATCATTAAAAAAAATTGACGGTAAAAGTTTTTTACCAGTACTGGAAAACTATGAAACTGAGAATCATAACAACCTGTTCTGGCACTATCCGCATTACCACCGGGGGTCGGGGATGAAACCTGCTGGTGCAGTCCGTGCAGAAAATTACAAATTAATAGAGTGGTACGAATCTTCACTCTCCGGAACAGAGAATGCATTTGAACTCTACGACCTAAAATCTGACATTGGCGAAACAAAAAACCTGGCCGACAGCCTGCCGGAAAAAACAACTGAATTAAAAAGTTTACTGGAGAATTGGAGAACAGAGGTGAATGCCCAGATGCCGGCAGTTAACAAATAAGGCCATCCGTCGGTTGACAGACAGCCTCAGGTTTGATTAGTTTTATCTATTATATAAATGGTAATTTAACAATTTCGGCCGGAATGGTTTTATTCCTGATTTTAACAAAGACTGCTGTTCCAAAAGCAGAGTACTCTTTGGCAACATAACCCATTCCAATTCCTTTTCCGAGTACCGGCGACATGGTTCCTGATGTAACATTCCCGATTACTGTTCCCTCTGAGTTTACCAGTTCGTAACCTTTGCGTGGAATTCCCCGTTCGGTTAAAACAAAACCGCGTAACCGGCGGGTAACTCCTTCGGTTTTTTGCATCATCAAAAAATCGCGGTCGATAAACTTACGACTATGATTAAATTTTGTAATCCAGCCTAGACCGGCCTCAAGGGGAGAGGTTGTATCGTCAATGTCGTTTCCGTACAGGCAATATCCCATTTCGAGGCGTAATGTATCGCGTGCTGCCAAACCTATTGGTTTTATACCGTATTCTTCGCCTGCCAAAAAAATGGCATTCCAGATTTTTTCTGCCACATCGTTTCTGAAATACAATTCAAAACCACCTGCACCGGTATAACCTGTTGCTGAAATTATTACATCGTCAACACCGGCAAATGAGTCGGTTGTAAATGTGTAAAATTTAATTTCTGAAAGGTTTACATCAGTCAGTTTTTGAAGTACCTCTGTGGCTTTAGGCCCCTGAATTGCCAATTGGCTAATATTGTCCGATGCATTTTCCAGCTCTGCCCCCACGTCTTCGTTCTGGCTAACAATCCAGTTCCAGTCTTTTTCTATGTTTGCAGCGTTAATAACCAGCAAATACTTCTCCGGTTCATAAAAATAAACCAATAAATCGTCAACAATCCCGCCTTTACCATTTGGGAAACAACTGTATTGTGCCTGTCCAGGTGTTGTTAAATTCCGAGGATCATTCGAAGTAATTTTACAAACCAAATCGAGTGCCTTTGACCCCTTTACCCAAATTTCACCCATGTGCGAAACATCGAATACCCCGACTCCGTTACGCACCGTCAGGTGCTCATCTTTTATACCGCTGTATTCAATTGGCATTTCATACCCGACGAACTCAACCATCTTTCCGCCAATGGTTTTATGAATTTCATTAAATGCAGTTTTCTTCATATTCAGACAAGAATTATTTAACACAAAACTATGGATTCGAATACATCTCTAACATGAAATTTATCACAATTTATCAAGAAGGATTTGTTGAAAATTTTACTAATTTGCAGGAAATCGTTTACTAATTAAGATGAATAAGGATTTGCAACTAATCCAAACCAGTCAGCTTGATGCAATCTCTGGCGGGGATAGTGAATTTAAACTGGAGCTGATTAATATTTTCCTGGAACAAATTCCTGAGTTTATTTCAAATATGAATTTGTTTTTAAAAAACGGAAATCTGATTCAGCTGGCCCGTGAAGCGCACACAGCCAAATCGTCGGTTCTTACTTTTGGGATGGATGAAACAGGTATTTTGCTGAAAAAGATTCAACTATTATCCGAAAATAAAGAAATGGAGCAGCTACCTGAACTTCTCTCCCAGGTGAATCATCAATTTGAAATTGCTGTTCAAGATCTAAATAAGTTGAGAAATTCGATCTAATTCAAATTATAGTCTCTTCAATATGATTAACGAAACTATCGGCTGGATTGGCAACATTCTGTTCGCCATTTGCGGCATCCCCCAGGTTATAAAAACTTATCGTACAAAAAGTGCCAAAGACTTAAGTGTATTGTTTATGTGGCTCTGGTTTTTTGGAGAGGTATTTACATTTATTTATATCTTAATTGGAGACTGGGAAACAGGCATTACCCATTTTCCCCTCTATTTCAACTACATTGTAAATATTTTAATGGCCTGTTTTCTTATTTATGCCAAGTATGCCTATCCGAAAAAATATCAATTATAGTAAGTTGACAGAAAATCTTTTGGGGATGATCATGACAGCTTAGACATAAAAAAACAGAGACAACCGCAATTATCTCTGTTTCCTAACCTAACCAAATCTATTCTCTATGAAAAAACACTTAAACTATTCAAATTTCACATTACAAAAATAGGTCAGAAAATAGTTAACGCGTATCAACGGAAGTTAAAGAATGTTAACATTCAGGTTCAATGTTATATAACGCTTAAAAACAGGAAACTTATGTGCTTGAAAATTTCAATTCTGGAAAAATAAAATTACTTTAGCGACCCGATTTTTAAAGGGAGTTTAAATCTAATATAATAACTTAATAATTACACTTTTATGGCAAAACATGTATATACCTTTGGAGCAGGCAAAGCAGAAGGTAAAGCCGACATGAAAAACCTTCTCGGAGGTAAAGGGGCAAATCTTGCTGAGATGAACCTTATCGGAGTCCCGGTTCCTCCCGGGTTTACAATTACAACTGAAGTTTGTACAGCGTATAACGAAGAAGGACAGGAAAATACATTCAACAAAATTAAAACTGAAGTAGAGGCAGCTGTTGCACTTGTAGAAAAGCTTACAGACACTACTTTTGGAGATAAAGAAAATCCTTGTCTTTTATCTGTTCGTTCTGGTGCACGCGCATCTATGCCGGGTATGATGGACACTGTTCTTAACCTTGGAATGAATGATGATGCAGTTGAAGGAATTGCAAAAAAATCGGGTAATTCTCGTTTTGCATGGGATTCGTACCGTCGATTTGTACAAATGTATGGCGACGTGGTTATGGAAATGAAACCGGCCAGCAAAGAAGAAATTGATCCGTTTGAAGAAATTATTGAAGGATTGAAGGAAGAAAAAGGTATCCACCTTGATACAGATTTTACAACTGAAGATTTACAGGAATTGGTAAGCCGTTTTAAAGCTGCCGTAAAAAAAGAAACCGGTAAAGATTTCCCAACTGATCCTTGGGAGCAATTATGGGGTTCTGTGGCTGCTGTATTTAACAGCTGGAACAACGACCGTGCAATTCTTTACCGCCGTCTGGAACAAATTCCTGACGAATGGGGAACTGCAGTAAATGTTCAGGCAATGGTATTTGGTAACATGGGAGCCAACTCTGGTACTGGTGTTGCATTTACCCGTGATGCTGCAACCGGTGAAGATATTTTTAATGGTGAATACCTGATTGATGCACAAGGTGAAGACGTTGTTGCAGGAATCCGCACACCTCAGGAGATTACAATTGAAGGCTCTAAAAAATGGGCTGCCCTTCAGGGTGTAAGCGAAGAAGTAAGAGCTTCGAAATATCCATCACTTGAAGAGGCAATGCCTGAAATGTATGCTCAGTTAAATGAGACACAGCAAAAACTTGAAGACCATTACAGCGATATGCAAGACCTTGAATTTACCATTCAGGAAGGGAAATTGTGGTTGTTGCAAACCCGTAACGGAAAACGTACAGGTGCAGCAATGGTAAAAATTGCCATTGATATGCTGGATGAAGGTCGTATTGATGAAAAAACTACTTTAAACAGGATTGACGCAGCAAAATTAGACGAGCTGTTACACCCTGTTTTTGATACAGCTGCAATGAAATCGGCCGAAGTTTTGGCTAAGGGGCTACCTGCATCACCAGGAGCTGCAACAGGCCAGATTGTTTTCTTTGCCGATGAAGCTGACAAATACAAAGAATCAGTATTAGTACGTGTTGAAACATCGCCAGAAGACCTGGAAGGTATGCACATTGCAAAAGGAATTCTTACTGCCCGTGGTGGTATGACTTCGCACGCTGCTGTTGTTGCTCGTGGCATGGGTAAATGTTGTGTATCTGGTGCCGGAAATGTAAAAATCAATTACAAAACCCGTGTGATGTCAATCGACGGTGTTGATTTTCAGGAAGGCGACTGGATATCGTTAAACGGAACAACTGGTGAAGTTTACAATGGAAAAGTTGCTACAATGGATCCTGACATAAGCGGAGACTTTGGCAAAGTCATGGATTTGGCTTCTAAGTTCACTCGCATGACAGTTCGCACAAACGCTGATTCTCCTGCTGATGCAATAGTTGCACGCGACTTTGGCGCACAAGGGATTGGCCTTTGCCGTACAGAACACATGTTCTTCGAAGGTGAAAGAATTAAAGCTATGCGCGAAATGATTTTGGCTAAAACGGAAGAAGCCCGCCGTGTAGCATTAGATAAATTATTGCCTTACCAGCGCGAAGATTTCGAAGGAATTCTTGAAGCAATGGAAGGATACGGAGTTACCATCCGGTTACTTGATCCACCACTGCACGAGTTTGTTCCGCACGAAGAAGCTAACCAGAAAGAGATGGCCGATGAAATGGGAATTACTGTAGAAGATGTAAAAGCATTGGTTGAAGACCTTCACGAATTTAACCCGATGCTGGGTCACCGTGGTTGCCGTTTAGGAAATACTTATCCTGAAATTACCGAAATGCAGGCACGTGCAATTATTGAAGCGGCTGTAAACCTGAAACAAAAAGGTGTTGATGCTCGTCCGGAAATAATGGTTCCGCTTATTGGTACTGTAAAAGAGTTAAAATTACAGGCCGATATCATTCACGCTACCGCTGCTAAAGTATTCGAAGAAAAAGGTGCAAAAGTAGATTATATGGTAGGTACAATGATTGAGATTCCTCGTGCTGCTGCAACAGCTGATAAAGTTGCTGAAGTTGCTGAATTCTTCTCATTCGGAACCAACGACCTTACTCAAATGACTTTCGGTTACTCGCGTGATGATGCCGGTAAATTTTTACCAATCTACATCGAAAAAGGTATTTTGAAAAACGATCCGTTCCAGGTGTTAGACCAGGAAGGTGTTGGTCAAATTGTTGAGATGGGTGTTGAAAAAGGACGTAGCACAAAAGCCGACCTTAAAGTTGGTATTTGTGGCGAGCATGGTGGCGAGCCTTCGTCAGTTAAATTCTGCGACAGCGTAGGTATGGATTACGTAAGTTGTTCTCCGTTCCGTGTGCCAATAGCACGTGTTGCAGCTGCTCAGGCAAACCTGAAATAAAATACATTATTTCAAAATATATTGAGAAACCGTTTCACCAAAAGGTGAAACGGTTTTTTTATCCTCTCATAATCCTGTATGCCTTATTCCCAACTCATAATCAGACCAATATTAATCATTTCTTCACCAATTTAACATAAGCAAAATTGCGTATTTCTACGTATGCATTTTGCGTAGAATTACTCTTTTTTTTTTAATGTTTAGTTCTGAACTTTGTAGTGTTCAATCAAGTAATAATAATGAATGAGAAACAAAAACATATAACACATTCTTCTTGCACTCAATCATTATGCTTGAGCACACACACATTACCTCATTTCAACGTCACTGATTTTTCAGTTCAAACTGTCCCACATTTCTGTCCCTCTTTTCCAAAATCAGTTGACAAAAAATGAGGCTTACGGATTATCCAACCAAAAGGGGTACTGTTAAACAGGTACCCCTTTCTTTTTAGTCTGACTAATTATAAGTTCGTTGTTAAATTAAAACCAAATTATTTTTAACGGCAAATATTACAAGTCCTGCCATATTTTTTGTGCTGGTTTTTTCCATTAATTTTCTTTTATATCCTTCAACAGTACGTACACTAAGAGATAGTTTAACCGCAATTTCCGGAGCAGTTAACTCTTTACATACCATTTCCAACACTGTTAACTCCTTATCGGAAAAATCCGATTTCAGGTCGGGACTGTTATCAGTCCCTGCTCTGGTAATAATTTCTGAAATGCTTTCGGCAAAATAAAAACCATTCTGAATTACCATTTTTATAGCCTTTTCGAGCTCGTCGGGATCGGCATTTTTTAGCAGGTAACCGTTTACCCCTTCCTTAATCATATGCAACACAAGCTGGGCATCGTCTTCCATTGTAAGGATTATTATCCTTAATCCGGGATATAGTTTCTGTAAATTAGCAGTCGTCTCTGCCCCATCCATTTCGGGCATACGCATATCGAGCAAAATAAGATCAGGATTAACATCATCCGACTCAAGCAATTGTAGCAGTTCCACCCCGTTTCCAGCCTCGTAAATATCCCCGATAAAATCAAAATCGGAAAGCAACGCCCTCATACCTTTTCTGAAAAGTTTATGATCGTCGGTAATAACAATGTTTACTTTTTGCTCCATTTTTACCCAACTGTATTTAAATATATAATGGCAGTGGTCCCTTTTCCGGGTGCCGATTTCATTTTAAATTGTGCACCCGCCATTTCGGTTCGACTTTCAAGGTTTATTAAACCAAGGCCGGTATTCATTTTTTCTTCCAGGTTAAAGCCTTTACCATTGTCGGTTAACAGCAGAGCCAGAGAATTATTCGAGAACCGTGCATTTACATTAATTAATGATGCCCCCGAATGTTTAATGGCGTTATTCATCAGTTCCTGAACTACCCTGAAAATGGCCAGTTCCTGTTTACTGTCGAACCGAAATTGTTCTCCGCTTTTGTGGCAAACAATTTTCATCTGGTCCGATTTGTTTACCCAGTTTGCCAGCTCTTCCAGCGCAAAAAACAGCCCCAGCTTTTCGAGCGACGGCGGCAATAACGCCCGCGAAATTCGCCGAACCTGGGTAATTACATCGTCTAAATATGTTTTGGTTTCGTTTGCCAGGGCTTTGGCTTTTTCCTCTTCCGACTTTTTTTCGATTCGCCCCACATTCAGTTTAACCACCGAAAGCATGGCCCCCACCTCGTCGTGCAGGTCTTGTGCAATTCGTTTACGTTCTTTTTCCTGGGCCTGGATGGTGTTGCGCAGTATTTGTTCCTGTTGTTCCTGCTTAACTTTATTTAGCTCCAGCTGTTTATGGAGTAACCGCTTTTGGTAGGTAATAAAAAAGAAAAATATTCCACCGGCCAGAAGCAGCATTCCTACTGTACCAATAAAATATACCAGTATTATTTCACTGTTTGCTGTGCCCACAAATATAGATTTCTGTCCTTTAGCCTTCTAAAATAGTTAACAAAACCGGATTATCGTAAAATAGGGTTTAAAAATTATGGATATTAAAGTAGTATTTAACAGATCCGAGAGTCCCGATTATAAAATTACAACCTAAATTATCGCTTAACATTACGAAACAAGTGTTTACTGGCCAGAAATAACCACTCATCGCAAGGAAATATTTACTCATCGCCCGGAATTAACCGCTCATTTCACCAATATAGGTGCTCAATGGATCGAAATATATGCCCAACGCACCGCAATAACCTCTCAATGCTTCTCAATAATGGCCTTTCCTAAAATGGTTTTACACGCTTTACCTGTTTCCCCGCTTTCCAAAAGCCAATGGCTATTAGTAAATAAAAAAGCAAGTTAAATACAGAAAAAAGATTTACGGTAAACTTTGCAAATTCCAGATTGCGCACCACACTGTAGTTAAACAGGGCATAAAAAAACAGGTTTGCCGAATAATATAACAATACCCCGGTATTTATCCAGACCAACGGTTCGGCAAACAGTTTTTTAATTTTTGCTTCAACCATAATTTTATTAAATAACACGATTGAAAATACAAGTAAAATAATAGCACCTGTAGAGCCTGCAATATTTGGGAACTGGAGCAAACTTTGAATAAAAACAGAATTAATAATGCAGAAAACTTCGAACAGAACGATAAAGCCGATTATTATTTTTCTGTTAATAAAGCCCCCCAGTTCTTTTAAATAAAACAGCGCCATTATTAAAAATGAGATGGGGATATAAAAATGCCCGATAGGCATGGTATTTTGCATCAAAAATTCCTGATATATTCTAGTGAATATCTCGGTAAAAACGCCCAAAAGAACGAAATAAAATACAATTTTAAGATTCTTGGATAATCGCCGAAAAAAAATCAATCCAATGATAAAAGCTACTAAAGGGGCAAATCTTGAAAAAACTACTATATTCATTCAGTTATTTTATACAAGTTGAATTTTTCTTATTCAGAATTACAGCATAAAAAAGGCTGTAATTTATTACAGCCAATATTTTAAATATGTTTGATATTATAACTTATTATGAGTTATAGATACTCCTCTCATCACAATATGGCGGACATAAAGTAGAAAAATCAAACACCTCCCCCTCATCATCCATAGCCCGGGTTTCGGCCACTGTCGGGCTAATCATAGCATTCATCGTTTTTTCCAACCCAAACTCTATTTGCGCCTCGGGTTTGTCCTGCGCCACAAATATTTCGTGCAATTCGAATTTTGTCAGCAGATAGGCATTGGGGTATATGTACTTCCTGGACATCGCTCCTTCGCTACCACCATCCAGTTCGCCATTGCGCCATTGGCGGTAAAGGCGTATGCTTTCAATTACCTTTTCGGTACTGTCGGAGCAGTTAATATTCTTTTTTTCGAGCTTAAAAACCGGTGTTTCGTAGTCAGCATACACATCGCCGCTACCCAGCAGGAAAGCCGATACGGCATAAGCGCACAGCTCGTATTTTCCCTCTTTTTTTTCAGGTTTAAGCCCCAGGTAAACACGCACCCGGTTTTCATTTTCTCCAGTCAGAATTTTATAAGTTTCTTTTTGAAGAATAATTTTGGGGACTTTCAGGTTAAAAGTCAGGCTTTCTTCCTGTTTAAAACT
The DNA here is from genome assembly GCA_039714235.1 of Bacteroidota bacterium. Classification (GTDB taxonomy): domain Bacteria; phylum Bacteroidota; class Bacteroidia; order Bacteroidales; family Prolixibacteraceae; genus Draconibacterium. The sequence goes on from JBDLJS010000020.1 coordinate 21,007, forward strand.
CTTTCTCCAGTTCTCTGCCTTTTTTGGGGGTAATTGGTCTCTTTTTAATTTTGAGTTCATAATCTAAGCATTTGGTGCCCTAAAAGTATGAAAATTCTTTTATTAAAAAACAGTTTAAAAAACATATAATTTCTCAAACATCTGACAAACAATAATTTAATGGTTTTGAATAGCAGGTAATAAAAAAACTACCCGCCGAAACCGGGCGGGTAGTGTGGATAATTAATAATGAATATAGTATTAAGGTTCAGCCCTTAATTAATAATAATCGTCGTAGTAATAGTCGTCGTTAAATTGGTAACCCCGGTTGTGGTAACCGTCGTCGTATGCGTAATACCTCTCGGGGTAATGTGCCAGGCTGAATCCGTAGCCATTCCATTCGAAAAATAAATTACCAACCCTGAAATAGAGATAACCGTTAATGTAAACCCTCTCGTAACCGGATGGTAGATACTCGAATGCCAGCCCAAAAGGAACATCAACCAAAATATAACCAATACCCCTGCGGTACCTGAAAAAGTGTCCATTGTAGCTGTAGTACCTGTGATGATTGTGAATAAACACTTTCGGACGGTAAACAAACTTACGAATTACGTGCCCGTAGTAATTATGATGGTAATAGTGCTTATGGTACACATACGAGTGCGTGTGATAGCCATGGTAATAGTCGCGCCAGCTGTTATGGCTCCAGCGGTAACGCTCCCAGCTACGGTCCCAGTGGCTGTATTTATTGTGCTTATAATGCTTGTAATAATTTCGGTCGTTTCGGTTATAGTTCATTTTCCGCGACCTGTGGTTGTCCGACCAGTATTTTTTACTGCCAGAGTAATTCCGGTTTGGTGTATACCTTTTATCGGCCTTGTTAACCCGGTAAAAATCCCTGGTACTGTTAACCGTGTTTCCGGTTGTTCTGCGGGCGGTAGTCCTGGTTGAACTGTTATTGCCCTTTTTAGTTACCGAACCCCTGTTATTTACCTCACGCGAACGGCTGTTTTCCAATCGTGAATTTATAGTACGGTTGTTGGCATATACGCGTTCGCTTTTTGGAGCTGAAGAACTTCTTGTTTGTGTTCTTCCCTGTGTTGCAGGCGATTTCCTTGCCTTTTCCCAACTTTTATTAGTTGTTTTTGCATTGGAATACCTGCGGTTATCGTTTCGCTGATTTTTTACAGTTGTACTCCTGTTATTACTGTTCTGCGAACGGCTGTTTTCCACACGGGAATTACTGTTCTTGTTGGGTAACGAAGAACTTCTTGCTTGTGTTCTCCCCTGTGTTGCAGATGATTTCCTTGCCTTTTCCCAACTTTTATTAGTTGTTTTTGCATTGGAATACCTGCGGTTATCGTTTCGCTGATTTTTTACAGTTGTACTCCTGTTATTAGTGTTACGCGAACTGCGCGATGTTACAGAAGCCGGTTTACGCTGAGTATTTCGGGTACTCTTTAAATTGGAGTTCACCGAAGTTCTCCTTTTTTTGTCGTAATCTTTAAAAGTACTTTTCTTCTGAACCGTACTTTTCATATTCCTGTTTCGCTCCGGCTTCCTAGTTTCACTGTTTTGCTGAGAAGACCGGCGTTGAGCGTTTGCAGGAATTGTTGTTGCTATGGTAACTGCCGCCAGAGTAATCATCGTGGCAAACAGTCTGAATTTTAATGTTTTCATGACTTTAAATTTTAAATGTTCAACAATTTGTTTGCTTTGCTCTTTTGGCGCCTAAAGTAATAACCGGTATTTGTTAAGATTAATGCAAAGGCTGTGCCAAAACTAATTTCTTAAAATTAAATAAGTAGTCAAAGCACTCTAAACAAACAGGTTAACTCCTTCTTTTTTTTCTAACCATTTCTCTATACTTTTGCAACGGTTATAAATTTTTATGGGAAGAATATTATCCATCGATTACGGTAGAAAACGGGTGGGCATTGCAGTTACCGACCCGGGGCAGATTATTGCCAACCGGTTAACTACTGTTGCAACACACACTATCTGGGATTTTTTGAAGGAATACTTTCAAAAAGAACAGGTTGAAACCGTGGTTGTGGGTTACCCAAAACAATTGAACAACCAGCCCTCTGAGGCTGTTAGATACATTAATCCTTTTCTGAAAAAGTTTCAGCAGAAATATCCTGAAATCAAACTAGAACTGTTTGACGAACGATTTACATCGAAAATGGCTTTTCAGACGATGATTGACGGGGGATTAAAGAAAGAAAAAAGAAAAGACAAAGCATTGGTTGATTCGGTAAGTGCAACCATTATTTTGCAAAATTATATTGAACAAAAACGAAATAGATTATAAGATGAAGTATCCGGTAACGGTATATGGAGATCCGCTTTTAAGAAAAAAGGCAAAAAAAATAGAAAAAGACAATCCCCGTTTGAGTGAGATTATTGAAAATATGTGGGAAACCATGTATTACTCCGATGGTGTTGGTCTGGCTGCCCCACAGGTTGGAATGTCAATCAGGATGTTTGTGATAGATGCATCGTCGGGTGCCGACGAAGAACCGGAATTAAAAGATTTTAAAAAAACTTTTATTAATCCCGAAATTATTGAAACAAGTGGCGAAGAATGGGTAATGAATGAAGGATGTTTAAGCCTGCCCGAAATCCGCGAGGATGTTACACGCCCCGACGAAGTGCGGCTAAAGTATTTCGACGAAAACTTTGTTGAACACGAAGAGGTATTTAAAGGATTTGCCGGACGGGTAATTCAGCACGAATACGACCACCTCGAAGGTGTACTTTTTATCGATCATCTTTCGGCTTTAAGAAAAAGGTTGCTAAAAAGTAAACTGATAAATATTTCGAAGGGAAAAGTGAAAACACACTACAGAATAAAAGTTCCCGTTAAATAAACTCTCAGAGACGGTTTAAAAAATAAAATTTAAACAGCCTCTCAAATTTTTTCATTATTTTCGTTTGGAAGATAAAAAGTCCTTCAGGCGAATACATTGAAGAGTACATTTCAGAAAATACCCTTTTTAAGGCTTGCAATTGCGTTTGCATTAGGTATTGTTATTGCCCAATGGACTAATCCTGGGTTACCTTTGATTATTGCATTTATTTCAGTCCTCCTGATTATATTGTTTCTGATAAACAAATGGTACAGGTTCCAGTTTACATCGCTGTTCGGGCTACTTTCTCAGTTCATATTTATTGCCTTAGGAATTATAATCTTTCAGGGTTATAACACCAAACCTTACTTTTTCGATAGCGGAAATTATTTGGCAACAGTACTTGAAGCTCCGCAGGAAAAGCAAAATTCGTATAAATCGGTAATTAAGGTCAATTTCGCAGAGCAGGACGGAACAGTTCGCCGAACCAACGAAAAAGTATTGGTTTATTTTGCCAAAAACGAACCAGCAAAAATCCTTAAAGCCGGAGACAGAATAATTGCCGGTAATTCTCCTAACTTTATTAAAAACTTTGGTAATCCGTACGAATTCGATTATAAAAACTATCTCGCCCGCAAACGAATTTACCGCCAGGTTTATTTATCTGCACAAAGCTGGAAACCTGCCGGGAGCTCATCAAAAAACCTTTTAACTATTGCCGAACAGTTTCGTGAAAAGCTTTTAAATATTTACGAGAAACAAAAACTCGGCAATAACGAAACTGAAATTCTTTCTGCCCTCACACTGGGGTACAAACGCGGGCTCGATCCTGAAATAAAAAGAGTATTTTCTTCTGCCGGTGCCATGCATGTTTTAGCCGTATCAGGATTACACGTTGGTATTATTTATATGGTTTTTGCTTTTTTATTCGGCTTTTTACGAAAACGGAAAACGGGTAGATACATTTTTATAATTAGCTCAATTCTTCTGTTGTGGAGTTATGCCTGCATAACTGGATTATCGCCTTCGGTTTTAAGGGCATCAACCATGTTTACCATTGTAATTATTGGCACAAACATAAACCGCAGGGCAAATATTTATAACTCGCTGGCAGCATCGGCTATGTTTCTTTTGCTAATCAATCCGAATAATCTTTTCGAAGTTGGATTTCAGCTTTCGTATTCTGCTGTTTTCGGGATTGTTTTTTTGCAACCAAAACTTGCCGGATTATTGCCTGTTGAAAATAAAATCCTGAAATTCTTCTGGTCTTTATTAACTGTTTCTGTTGCAGCTCAAATTGCTACTTTCCCTTTAACTTCATATTATTTTAATCAGTTCCCAACCTATTTCTGGATAACTAATTTAATTGTGATTCCTGCTGTAACACTTCTTATTCCTTTGGGAATAGCAATTCTTTGTTTTGCCAATGTTCCTGTTGTTTCTACCATCCTTGCCTTTCTGGTTAAATCCCTAATTAAAGGTGTCTATTTCATTTTGAAGTCAATAGAGTTGTTACCATATTCTGTTCAGGAGGTATCGATTCATCCGATTGAGTTAATTTTTCTGTTGGCATTTTTATTCAGCATATTTTACTTTTTTGCAGGTCTTCGCCCCAATCTGTTAAAATGGTCTCTTCTTTTTTTGTTGCTACTTTCGGTATCGACTCTTGCCATCAATTACCGGAACTCGAAGAATAAAACAATAATTATTTACAACGCAGACAATCCGACAATACATCTTATTTCAGGTAAAAAGAATTATCTAATCTCGGATAAAAAGCCGGAAGAAAATCTTGGAAGAATGATTCAGGCAGTTAAATGTAATAAACGGTTAAGCCAACCAGTTTTTATTCAAAAAAATAAGTATTACGAAGATAAGTTGTTGTACCTCAATGATGAAGTCATTGCATTCGAAGGAAAAATAATTTGTCTTGGTGAAAGCCCTCAAAAAGTGAAAGATATTATTCCTGATTATCAAATTAATCAGGGGAAACAGGAATTAAATAAACTATCGCTTGTTGGCACCAGACTTATTTATTGTAAAGATTATTTATTGTCAGCTGCGAAGAAGGAACAAGTTCATATACTTAAAACTGATGGAGCATTTTGCGAAAGTTGGCAGTAACTAATAAAACAACATCAATTTTCAGGTAACGTTAAAAATGGTTTATTTATTTACTGGAATATTAGGTCTATTCAAATTACAATCACTTTTTTTGTAAATTGGTATGTTAATTTTAATGTTGATTTTACACTAAAAGAGTAAGATTTAGATTTGAGTTAAAAACTTAATATATTAATTTGTCAAAGATTATTTTAAACAGAATAAACAGATGAAGGTTGTAATTGCCGGTGCGGGTGAAGTTGGCACACATTTAGCAAGAATGTTAACCAACGAAGACCACGACATCGTATTACTTGATGATTCCCCGGAAAAACTTTCGAAAATAAGCGGAGAGGTTGATTTAATGACCATAACAGGTTCTGCTCACTCATTTCAGGACTTAAAAAGGACTGATTTGGCAAAGTCGGATCTCTTTATAGCTGTCACTCCCTTTGAAGAGCGAAATGTACTTGCCTGTACAATGGCATCGTACCTGGGAGTAGGACGTACTATTGCCCGGATAAATAATTCGGAGTATCTGCGGGAAAGATATCGTGCCAAACTAAACAATATGGGCATACACGAACTTATCTATCCGGAGAGCCTTGCTGCTAAAGAAATAGTAGCTTCTGTTAAACAGACCGGTACCCGCCAGTTAATCGAATTCTCGAACGGTAAGTTATTACTGTTGGGTATAAAAGTAAGGGATAACGCTCCTGCACTAAATAAAACATTTGAAGAACTCTCGCAGGAAAATCAGCATTTACTGGTGGTTGCTATCAATCGCGATAGTGTAACTATTATTCCCAAAGGAACAGATTTTATAAGAAGCGGCGATATTGTATTTTTTGTAACCACACCATCTGAACAGAAACATGTTTTTGAGCTTACCGGGAAAAAACTGTTTGAGGTTAAAAATATAATGTTTTTAGGAGGTAGCCGTATTGCCCGGAAAGCCCTTGAAAAACTGTCGGGCGAACACTACCGGATAAAAGTGATAGAAAACGACCGGGAAAGATGCGAGAAGATTGCCGACGAATTTGAGAATGTGTTGGTGATAAATGGAGATGGAAGAAACCTTGACCTGTTGAAGGAAGAGGGACTGGATAAGATGGATGCCTTTGTTGCAACTACCGGAAATTCGGAAACTAATATTCTGGGTTGCCAGATGGCAAAATCGTTTGGTGTAAGAAGAACTGTAGCAGAAGTGGAAAACCTGGCATACATGGATTTGGCCGAGAATATGGATATTGGAAGTATTGTAAATAAAAAACTTATTGCTGCCAGTTACCTGTACCGGTTTACGCTTAACGCCGAAATATCGAAGGTAAAGTGTTTAACTGCTTCCGATGCCGAAGTTTTCGAGTTTATTGCTAAGCCGGGTGCCAAAATAACTACCAAGCCCGTAAAAGACCTTTGTTTCCCGGAAGAAGCAAAAATTGGCGGAGTTATCAGGGGAAATATGGGTTATATTGCCCATGGCCATACCCAAATTCAGGATGGCGACAAAGTAGTTGTATTTACCTTACCTTCGGGGATTAAAAAAATTGAAAAGTTTTTTAAATAACTAAACGGCAAATTCCAAACAGATGAATTTCAAAATCATTTTTCGTGTAATCGGATTCTTGTTATTGGTTGAAGGAATTGCCATGTTTCTTGCTTTACTTGTATCACTTATTTACCAGGAACATGATATTTATGCTTTTCTTATTTCCTCAGGAATAAACATGTCAATTGGGGGACTAATCCTGTTGGCAACAGCAAAAGCAAATAACGATATCGGTAAACGTGAAGGATTTATTATCGTTTCACTTGTTTGGATTGTCTTCTCTTTTTTTGGCAGTCTACCTTATATATTGAGCGGATCGATTCCAAGTTTTACAAATGCTTTCTTCGAAACCATGTCGGGTTTTTCAACCACCGGCTCCTCAATTTTGAATGACATTGAAGCCCTTCCACATGGAATTTTATTTTGGAGAAGTATATCGCAGTGGCTGGGAGGAATGGGGATTATTGTCCTTTCGCTGGCCATTTTACCGGTGTTTGGAATTGGAGGAATGCAGCTGTTTATAGCAGAAGTACCAGGGCCTACACCCGATAAAATTAGTCCACGCATAAAACAAACTGCAAAAACCCTTTGGGTAATTTACATGGGATTTACACTTTCAGAAACCATTCTTTTATGGGTAGGAGGAATGAGTATTTTTGATGCAATATGTCACTCATTTACAACAATGGCCACCGGCGGATTCTCAACAAAACAAGCAAGTATAGCCCACTGGTCGTCACCATTTATCCAATATGTTATTATCATTTTCATGTTTTTAGCCGGGACAAATTTTACTTTATCATATTTTGCTATTAAAGGTAAACTCTCGATTGCGTTAAAAGATGAAGAATTTAAGTATTACGGAATTTTTGTGCTTGTTTTTACAGCATTAATTTTTACTGGGCTTTTAATTTCGACCAGGATAGGTGCCGAACAGGCTTTTCGCGATTCGCTGTTCCAGGTTGTAGCAATTATAACCACAACCGGTTTTGCCACAGCAAATTATCTCACATGGCCTTTAATCCTTATTATTCTGATATTTCTGTTGTTCTTTTTCGGAGGCTCAGCCGGTTCAACTGGAGGTGGAATTAAAATAATGCGGATTGTGCTTCTTATTAAGAACGGTTACTACGAACTAAAAAGGCTGATTCACCCCAAAGCGGTGATTCCTGTTAAATTCAACAAACACTCGGTTGACTCAAAAATTGTAACTAACGTTCTCGCCTTTTTTATTCTATACATTGTTATTTTTGCATTAAGTACCGTAATTTTCACTTTAATTGAACCCGATATGGAGTCGTCGATGGGAGCCGTTGCAACCTGTCTGGGAAATATTGGTCCGGGTCTTGGAAGTGTCGGTCCTGCAGAGAATTTCCTTCACATACAACCTGTGGGGAAATGGTTCCTTTCGTTTTTAATGCTTCTCGGAAGGCTCGAATTGTTTACAGTTCTGGTTTTGTTTTCACCATCATTCTGGAAACAGTAAGAAAAGTTGGCGGATAGTAGTCGCAATTATTTCTTGATGGAAAAATCCAGAATCGGTTGATATTATGAATCCAGGTCTCCTTTTCCGTGACGTAGAATTTCAATATCGTCGCCTGAACAATCTACAATAGTCGAAGGTATTAATTCGCCGTAACCTCCATCAATAACAACTTCTGCAATATCCTGGTATTTATCGTGAATCAATTCCGGATCGGTGGTGTATTCAAGTATTTCGTCTTCGTCGTGTATTGAAGTAGACATGATAGGATTACCCAGTTCAGCGACAATCTCACGAATAATATTATTATCCGGAATACGAATCCCAACTGTTTTTTTCTTTCCTTTAAAATATTTGGGTACGTTGTTGTTCGCCTCAAGAATAAAAGTAAACGGGCCGGGCAGATTTTTCTTAAGAATTTTAAATGTTGTATTTGAAATGGGTTTGGTGTAATCTGAAAGGTGGCTGAAATCGCTGCAAATAAAAGAGAAATTACATTTCTCAATTTTCACACCTTTCCATCTTGCCACTTTTTCAACAGCCTTTTGATTGGTAATATCGCAGCCTAATCCGTAAACCGTATCGGTAGGATATATTATTAGTCCTCCATTGCGTAATATATCAGCAATCTTTCTTATTTCTCGTGTGTTTGGATTTTCATTAAATAACCTTACCAACATACTTTTTTCTAATTTTGCCGGGTAAAAATAGTTTTTTAAGTTTTATTTCAAAGTACATTTACCTTTAAAACAAATGGAACTGAGAGTTATTAATACCGGTGATGGCTCAAAGACCCTGTATCTACCCGATATGGGCGAACAGTATCACTCGGTAAACGGAGCAGTTACAGAGTCGGAGTATGTATTTATTGAGAAAGGATACAGGCATCATAAATCAAATAATATTACAGTTTTTGAAGTAGGATTTGGAACCGGATTAAATTGCCTGTTAACTGCTTTAGAGGCTGAAAAACAAAAACGACGGACAATTTATTATACAATTGAAAAATATCCGTTAGGAACAGATATTATTGAAGCATTGAATTACGGTGATATCATTTCGGAGGAAGCCGAACTAATTTTTGACGAAATTCATAAAGCCCCCTGGAACCAGGAAATAAAAATATCTGATTATTTCACACTGTTAAAAATAGAGGAGAATCTGCTTACCTCGGGGTTAAACGAAATTAAAAACTGCGATGTAATCTATTTCGATGCCTTTGCCCCCGACAAACAACCCGATATGTGGCAGCCGAAAATATTTAACAGGATATACTCGTTTTGTGCTGAAAATGCCATTTTTGTAACCTACAGTGCCAAAGGAGAAGTACGACGACAACTAAATACCGCAGGCTTTGAAATGGAGCGCCTGCCAGGGCCTCCGGGAAAAATGCAGATGTTGAGAGGCACAAAAAAACAACGAAACAAAGACCATTAAAGTTGATCTTTTAACCTGTTTTTGAATTCATGAACGAATGACGCTTTTATTCGATTTGTGAAACACTTAAACTTTTTTAACATTTTTTAAATAGGTTCCGTTTTTACTATTTCCAGGGGCTCAAAAAAGATGAGAAAAATCATCGAAAAATGTTATAAATCAGAAAATTGACTTAAAATATCTAAAAAAATCAAAATCTAAATTTGGTAATTTGTAATAGATTTTATCTAAGACATGATTCATTACTTTCTTGGATTTTGTAAAAATTCCTTTAAAATTTGGGTTCAGAACAAAGAAAAGGTTATGATTTTTAAATTTCAAATCTTATCGCAGGAATCCCAAAACTTCCTTATGGAAGTTGCACTCGATGAAAACCATACTTTTTTCGATTTTCACTCGATAATTCAGAAAAGTGTTGGTTTTGAATCGCATCAACTGGCTTCATTTTTTGTTTCTGATAAAAGATGGAAAAAGCTGGTTGAAATATCACTACTGGACTTAGGTATAAATGGTGCGGCCTATTTTATTATGCAAAAAACAAAACTGCATGATTTAATCCATACAATGGGCCAAAAGCTGATTTATACTTTCGATTTTCTGAACGACAGATCTTTTTTTATAGAACTAACTGGAATAATTATGGAAAAAAATCTTAATGAACCGTTTGTCACTCTGAAGGAGGGTGAAGCCCCTGTACAAGTTCTTGGAGAAGAAATAATTGAACAGGAGCCGGCCATCCTTGAAGAAGAAGAGGTTTATCTGGATTTTGGCGAACTTGACGATTACACCGAAATCTTTGGGGAGATGGACGAATTCTAATAAGAAAGGGAGCATGGTTAATCCGTGTTTAAGAAATTCACAGACTGTTCAAATCATTTTGAACAGTCTTTTTTTTGTTCTTATTTTGTATAAAACGTTACGATAATGCCAAAAACACTGGTTGTTCTTACAGGCCCTACCGGCATCGGAAAAACCTCGGCAGCGATTAAAATTGCCCGCCATTTTAATACTGAAATTATTTCGGCAGACTCACGACAGATATTCAAAGAATTGAGCATAGGTACTGCAGTTCCAACAAAAGAGGAACTTTCTGTAGTAAAACATCATTTTATTCAAACCCACTCTGTAACAGAGAATTATAATGCCAGCCGTTACGAAAATGATGCATTGCAACTTTTGGAACAACTGTTTAACAACCACGAAATTTTATTGCTGGCAGGTGGCTCAATGTTGTATATCGATGCCGTTTGCAAGGGTATTGATATTATGCCCGATGTCGACCCGGAAATAAGAGCTTCACTAAAAAAACAGTTGGAGACAGATGGCATAGAAAGCCTCAGGTTACAACTAAAGAAACTTGATCCGGATTATTACATCACCGTTGATTTAAAAAATCCTAACCGAATTATTCACGCCCTGGAGATTTGTTTAATGACAGGAAAACCCTATTCATCATTCAGGACAAATCCAAATAAACAGAGGCCTTTCTCAATTCTAAAATTCGGACTTAACTGCGACAGAGATATTTTACATACAAGAATTAATAACCGGGTTGACCAGATGCTCAGGGAAGGATTAATAGATGAAGCCCAGGGTGTTTATTCGCAAAAACAGTTAAACGCATTAAATACTGTGGGTTACAGGGAACTATTTGCTTATTTTGATGGAGAAACAACAAAAGAAAAAGCCATCGAACTTATAAAACGTAATTCGCGCCGGTATGCCAGGAAACAACTAACCTGGTTCAGACGCGACCCGGAAATGAACTGGTTTGAGCCGGGTCAGGCAAATGAAATAATTGAATTTATTGAAAGTGAATTGAATAAGCATGAACAAAACAGGTGATTTTATAATTCGGGTATACGGCATAGTAACAAACGGTAATGGAGAAATATTAATTACCGACGAATTTGTTTTGGATACAAAAATGACCAAGTTTCCAGGTGGAGGATTAGAGCTTGGAGAAGGGCTGACAGATTGTTTAATTCGTGAGTTCCGGGAAGAATGCAACGGACAGGAACTGCAAAACATTCATCATTTTTACACCACCGATTTTTATCAGAAAGCCCTTTTTTACGATAATGCCCAGTTAATAAGTGTTTATTTTACTGCCAACCTGAAACCACCCATCCGGTTCAAAATTTCCGAAATACCTTTTGATTTCGACAAAATGGAGAATGGAAACCAAAGTTTCAGATGGGTAAAAATTAATAACCTCAATAAAAAGGAATTTACTTTTCCGATTGATAAGTTTGTGGTGCAAAAATTAAAAGAAAAATTTGCCGGCTGACATTCGTTTAAAATTTAAAACAGGTTTTTGAATGTTGAACAATTCTTTCTATGACCAAAATAAAAAAAACAAAAGCACTGTTCCTCGACCGCGACGGTACAATTAACATTGAGAAGAACTATGTTTTCAGAATCGAAGATTTTCAATTTCAGCCCGGTATTTTTGAACTAATTAAAAACTATCAGAATAAAGGATTCCTGATTTTTATTATCACAAACCAGTCGGGTATTGCACGTAATTTTTATTCTGAAAGTGATTACCAGCAGCTTACCTCATGGATGCTTACTCAATTCGAAACCGAAGGAATAAAAATAACCAAAGTATATCATTGTCCTCATCATCCCAAAATAACCGGTAGTTGCAATTGCCGTAAACCAAATCCGGGAATGATTTTACAGGCTAAAAATGAATTTAACATTAATACTGAACAGTCAGTTTTGATTGGGGATAAAAAAAGCGATATTTTAGCGGGGGAAAACGCAGGAATAGGAAAGAATTTATATATTCAAGACCTTTTAACAACAGGCATCTTTTAATATACTGGAATATAAAAGGAATTTTGAAGTGCAGCATTTTACAAAAGCAGAAATACGACAAATTGAGGACAGCTATAAGGATTTCCGGAAAGTAATAAAAGGGAAATTCGATAAAGGCCGTCTGGAGCGAATTGAAAAGGCTTTCAACTTTGCCAATGCTGCGCACGATGGAATTAAACGTAAATCGGGCGAACCCTACATAATACATCCCATCGCTGTTGCTAAAATTGTTGCTGTTGATTTAGGACTGGGAGCCACTTCTATTGTCGCTGCCCTGCTTCACGATGTTGTGGAGGATACCGACTACAGGCTTTCAGATATTGAAAATATGTTTGGTGGCCGTGTTGCCCGCATCGTTGACGGATTAACAAAACTTTCGGGCGATTATAACTCGAGGCATGCACTTACCCTGAAAAAAATGCTCATGACCCTTTCGGACGACGTAAGGGTGATACTAATAAAAATTGCCGATCGTTTACACAATATGCGTACGCTGGAATCGATGCTGCCGCATAAAAAAATTAAGATTGCAGGCGAAACCCTGTTCTTGTACGTACCACTGGCCCATCGTTTAGGACTTTATGCCATTAAGAACGATTTGGAGGAACTAAGCTTTAAACATAAACATCCCGATGAATTCAATCAGATACATTACCTGCTGCATAACCAGGAAGAAAAACGCAATTACCTGGTAAACGAATTTATTCAACCGATTATTGAAAATTTAAAGGCTGAAAACCTTGATTGTACGGTATCTCACCGGTTAAAAACAAGTTACTCCATATGGCAAAAAATGCAAAAGAAATCGGTTGCATTTAACGAAGTTTACGACATTCTTGCCATTCGAATTGTAATTAAGTCGAAACCCGAAATTTCGGAAAAAAGACAGTGTTTCGATGTTTTGTCAATTGTAACTGACATTTATAAACCAAAACCCGACCGGATTCGCGACTGGATTACCACACCCAAAGCCAATGGTTACGAATCGTTGCACGTAACCGTAATGGGGCCACAGGGAAAATGGGTAGAAGTACAGATACGAACCGACCGGATGGACGATATAGCAGAACATGGTTTTGCTGCTCATTACAGGTATAAAGACATCAGAACTTTCGAGAACGAACTCGATCCCTGGATAGAACGAATAAGGGAACTTTTGCAAAGTACCGATTCTGATGCTTTCGAATTTCTCGACGATTTTAAACTGAACCTGTATTCTAAAGATATAAATGTTTTCACCCCAAAAGGAGATATGGTTTCATTGCCTCAGGGAGCAACAGTTATTGATTTTGCATATGAAATTCATACCGATCTTGGGCATAAGTGTATTGGAGCGAAAATAAACCTGAAACTGGTACCCATTAACCACGTGTTACAGAATGGAGACCAGATTGAAATACTTACTTCCGAAAATCAATCTCCAAACCTGGATTGGCTGCGATTTACCACAACGGCAAAAGCCAGAACAAAAATTAAAAACGCATTCAAACTCGAACAAAACAAACACATTGAAAAAGGGAAAGTATTAATTGAAGAAGAGTTTAAAAGGTTAAAAGCTCCATTAAGCTCAAATAACCTGAAAAAAATTACGGCCAAATATAATCTGAATAATAAAGAGCAGTTGTACTCGGAGGTTGGGATGGGTTTTCTAAAACTGGATAGCCTGAACGAAATAATTGGCAAAAAGTCGGAAAACAAACTGGTAAAATACTGGAAAATTACTTTTGCGAGCGGGAAAAAGAAAACAGGGGAAAATGCCGACGAAATCTTATCTAACAAAAAAATTGATAAAAAAAGGCCTTTCCTGTTGAAAGAAAACCAGGACAATATCTCGTTTTCCCTTGCAAAATGCTGCAACCCGATTCCGGGAGAAAACGTCGCAGGTTACCTTAGCACCGACGATCATGTCATCATTCATAAAATAGGATGCCCCGAGCTGGCTAAATTCATTTCAAACCAGGGAGAAAAAATTATTACAGCCGAGTGGACAAAATTTAAACGACAGGCATACCTAACCCGTTTAAAACTTGAAGGATTCGACAAACTTGGCATAGTTAACCAGGTCACAAATGTTATTTCCAAAGTACTCAACATTAATATGCGCTCGGTAAAATTTGAAACAAACGAAGGAATTTTTAAAGGCGACCTGTTTATTTACATTCATAATACCGACGACTTAAACAACCTCATTTCACGGTTAAGTTCAATTAAAGGGATAGAAAAGGTTACCAGGATCGATAACCTTAACGATTAATTTATATTCAATCTAAAAAAACAAAAAAAAATTATATTTTTGAGGTCTATTTAAAATTAGTTTAATTATGAATAGCCAGAAAACCAGGGAAACAGTAAGAAATATGTTTACTGAATACCTGGAGAAGAACGGGCATAGAAAAACCCCGGAAAGATTTGCAATACTTGATGAAATTTATTGCCGCGAAGGACATTTCGATATCGAGTCGTTGTACATTTCGATGAAAAATAACAACTACAGGGTTAGCCGGGCTACACTCTATAATACAATAGATTTATTATTGGATTGCAAGCTGGTTGTTAAACATCAGTTCGGGAAAAACATTGCACAATTTGAAAAAGCGTTTGCTACGTTACAGCACGACCATTTAATCGATGTATCGAACGGAAAAGTGGTAGAATTTTACGATCCGCGAATTCGTGAGATTATTGAAGATGCCTGTAAAAAGAACAATTTCAAGCTTTCTCATCATACATTATATATTTATGGCGAGAATTTAAACAACGAATAAATAAGAAGATATAATAAATTTAAAAATCCTCCTTTTCGGGAGGATTTTTTTATGCCTGAAATAAAATTATTAGTACTTTTATCATCTTAACAGAGAGCCGTGGAAATTTTACCTGTTATAGCTAAAATTTTCGCGGTTTCGTATGTATTTAAAAATTACCAAAATGAAAGTAGATGTATTGTTGGGCCTTCAATGGGGCGACGAGGGAAAAGGAAAAATTGTTGACGTGCTAACGCCGGAATACGATGTAATAACCCGTTTCCAGGGTGGTCCTAATGCCGGCCACACACTCGAATTCAACAATATAAAACATGTGCTTCATACCATCCCCTCCGGTATTTTCAGAGACAATAAAATTAATATCATCGGGAATGGTGTCGTAATCGATCCCATTGTTTTTAAAAAAGAGATTGATTCGTTAAATAAAATCGGTGTCGATATTTCGAAAAACCTGTATATTTCGAAAAAAGCACACATGATCTTGCCCACACACCGGATTCTGGATGCCGCTTCTGAACAGAAAAAAGGAGATACAAAAATAGGATCGACACTAAAGGGAATTGGACCTACCTACAAAGATAAAATAGGGCGCGACGGGCTTCGTGTTGGCGATTTACTGCATAACTTCGAAGATAAATATAACACGAGAATAGAGAACCATAAGGTAATGCTTACCGAATATTTTAAGTATGATTATACCGAAATTCTCGATGAATGTGAAAGAGATTGGTTTGAAGGTGTTGGGGTGCTGAAATCGTTTAATATTGTCGATACCGAACATATGATTGACGAGCTGATGAACAAGAACAAAAGTATTCTTGCAGAAGGAGCCCAGGGCACCCTGCTCGATATCGACTTTGGTTCATATCCGTTTGTTACAAGCTCGAATACAATTTGTGCAGGAGCGTGTACCGGACTTGGAATTGCGCCACAAAAAATCGGGCGTGTGTACGGTATTTTTAAAGCATACTGCACAAGGGTTGGTATGGGCCCTTTTCCAACCGAATTGCTCGATGATACCGGAAATAAAATGCGCGATGCGGGCAACGAATATGGCTCAACAACCGGAAGGCCTCGCCGTTGTGGCTGGCTCGACCTGGTAGCTTTAAAATATTCGGTAATGTTAAACGGCGTTACCGAACTAATAATGATGAAAGGCGATGTTTTAGACGATTTCGAAACCATAAAAATATGTGTTGGATACGAAATAGACGGTGAGGTTGTTGAACATTTCCCGTTTGAACTGAACGACAATGTAAAACCGGTTTACGTTGAATTACCTGGTTGGAAAACCAATTTAACAGGCATTAAAAACCAGAATGAATTCCCTGAAGAATTAAATAACTACATTAATTTTATTGAAGACGAAATGGGAATCCCGGTATCGATTGCCTCGGTTGGCCCAAACAGGGAGCAAACAATCTTTCTAGAACAGGACAAATAAACTAAAACTGTTTTAATCGACGCCGATATTAAAAAATTTAATAATCTTCTGATTTTTATCCCCGCCAGAGTTTTATAACCTGTTTTTCTTAACTATATTTATTGCATTCCTTCCATTTTGAATTGAAGATGCAATTTAATAAAGAGAAATTAGGACTTTATACCGACTTTTATGAGCTGGCAATGGCACAGGGATATTTCTATTGCGGTAAAAAAGATCAGTCAGTTACATTCGACTATTTTTTCAGGACAAACCCATTCAAAGGTGGTTTTACCGTTTTTGCCGGATTACAGGATATCATTGAAATGCTCGGGGAATTTACGTTCGCCGAATCCGACATCAGTTACCTCAAAAAACTGGGGCTAAAAAAAGAATTTCTCCGGTACCTCGAAAATTTTCAGTTTTCAGGAGATATATTCAGTGTAAAAGAAGGAGAAATTGTTTTCCCGAATGAACCCATACTCAGGATTGAAGGCAACATTATTGAATGCCAGTTAATAGAAAGTTTATTATTGAACATTCTGAATTTCGAATCGCTTATTGCAACAAAAGCTTTCCGTATAAAAATAATATCGGGGAAAAGAGTATTCGCCGATTTTGGTTTACGTCGTGCCCAGGGATTTGGTGCCCTTCATGCCAGCCGGGCAGCCTGCATCGGTGGTGCTGAATCTACATCGAATGTGCTGGCCGGTAAAATTTTTGGCATTCCGGTTTCCGGCACAATGGCCCACAGCTGGGTTCAGAGTTTTGATAACGAACTGGATTCATTCCGTTCTTTTGCAAAAATTCATCCTGATAATACTGTTCTGCTTGTCGACACTTACGACACGTTAAAATCGGGGGTTCCGAATGCCATTAAGGTTGCTAAAAAGATGGAGGAAGAAGGGCAACGGCTAAAAGCCATCAGGCTCGATAGCGGCGACCTTGCTTACTTTAGTAAAAAGGCCCGGAAATTACTTGATAATGATGGGTTGGATTATGTTCAGATAATTGCTTCGAACCAGCTTAACGAGCATGTAGTTAAAACACTGCTTCGCGACCAGAATGCTGAGATAGATGCATTTGGAATTGGCACAGAATTAATAACCGGAAAAGATGATGCCGCCCTTGACGGGGTATACAAACTGACCATGATTGAGGGTGAAAACAAAATGAAATTCTCTGAAAATATAGAAAAGATTACACTTCCGGGGAAAAAGGATTTGGTACGCTATTTCAATGGAGAAGGAAAATTTTACCGCGATGGTATTTTGCTGCAAAATGAAAATCCCGACGAAGTAGAAACTCTTTTCCATTGTGCCTACCCCGAAAAAAACACCTCAGTTAAAAACTTTAAAAAAGAATTCTTGCTTGAAAAAGTAGTTTCAAACGGAAAAGTACAGACAGAAAAACAGACCCTGAAAGAGATTCATAAGTACCTGGAATCGAGGGCTGAATTACTTCCTGCTGAACACAAACGTTTTATAAGCCCACATTTATACAAAGTTGGAATCTCAGATAAATTAATGCAAACCCGAAACGCTTTAACAAAAAAGTTAAAAACGTTACATTAATTTGAAATGGTTGAAATTATCCGTCCCACTTTTGTAGTTGACAAAGAAATTTGTTTGCGAAACATTGAAAAAATGGTCCAAAAAGCTGAACAACACAAGTTGCGGTTCAGGCCTCATTTTAAAACCCATCAATCGGCAGAAGTTGGCGAGTGGTTTAAACTTTATGGGGTTAATGCAATTACCGTGTCATCAGTTCGAATGGCCGAATATTTTGCCACAAACGGGTGGAAAGACATTACAATTGCTTTTCCATTGAATCTCCCGGAGATTAATAGTATTAAGCGGCTGGCAGCATCGGTAAAACTAAATGTTCTGGTTGAAAATAAGGAAGGAGCCCAGATACTGGCAGATAAAACAACAAATAAAACCGGTGTTTATATTAAAATTGATACAGGAACTCAACGCACCGGGATAAAAGCGTCTAGAACCAGCGCAATCGATTCTATTGTCGAAATTTTGTCAAATAATAAAAAACTAACATTTAAGGGGTTTTTATCGCATACCGGGAATACTTACCAGGCAAAATCTGCCAACGAAATTTTCAGCCGGCATTTCGATGCACTTTTAAAAATGAAATCGTTAAAAAACAGATACAAAAAAAAATTTCCACAGGTCGAAATCAGCATGGGAGATACCCCGTCGTTCAGCATATGCGGGAACTTCGATGGCGTTGATGAAATTCGTCCCGGCAATTTTGTTTTTTACGATTTAATGCAACACAACCTGGGTGTTTGCAAAATGGATGACATTGCCGTAAAAATGGTTTGCCCTGTTGTTGCCAAACACAGTTCACGAAACGAAATTGTGATTTACGGCGGGGCTGTGCACTTTTCAAAAGACACCATTCCTAATATTGACGGAAAAAGTTTGTACGGAAGAATCAGAATAAATATGGAAGGAGAACAGGTACTGCTCGACAGTAAAAATTACCTTTCGAAGCTCTCGCAGGAACACGGCATTTTAAAAGTTACCCCTGCCAATTTTAAACGGATTAATGTGGGCGATCTGGTTGAAATAATACCCGTGCATTCGTGCTTAACCGCAAACGTAATGGGATATTACCAAGCCACCGATGGTAAGATAATTACTATGATGCCAAAAATTTAAAAGGATGAATCCACGACTAAACATAGTAACCCTTGGGGTAAAAAACCTTGAAAAATCGCGCGAATTTTACCAGACAGCACTCGGGTGGCAACCGACTAAAGATAGTGATGATAAAATTGTATTTTTCAATCATGGTGGAATAATTTTAGGATTATATCCGCTGGACAAACTTGCTGAAGATGCACTTGTTTCGCCCAAACGAAGCGGATTCCCAGGTGTAACACTGGCTATTAACCTCGATTCGAAAGAGGCTGTTAATAAACTCTATAAATCAGTTACTAAAAACGGGGGAAAAGCTTTGGTTGAACCCCGCGAAACATTCTGGGGAGGATACGACTGTTATTTTGCCGACCCGGATGATAATACGTGGGAAATTGCCTGGGCACCGTTTTGGGAGTTTGATGAAAAGGGAAGTTTGATTATGAAATAAAAAAAGGATTCCACCTAAAAAATCAGATGGAATCCTTCCAGGGATCGGCGATTTTTAATCACCAAAATTCCAACGCAATTCAGAAATCGCGTCACCCAATTATTTCTCAGGAATACTCTCCAGTGTAGCCACCAGAAAATCCCAGAATTTTTGTACAGTTTCAATATTTACTTTTTCATCGGGCGAATGCGGGAAACGAATGGTTGGCCCAAATGAAATCATATCCCAGTGCGGATAATTTCCTGCAAGAATGGCGGTTTCCAGTCCGGCGTGGATAGCAGTTATTTTTGGAATCCTGCCAAAAGTGTTGTTGTAAACACCCTGCATTGTTTTTAAAATAGCGGAATCCATATTCGGTTTCCATCCCGGATAAGCACCGGTAAAAGTTATATCGGCCCCTGCCATTTCGAACACAACTTTTAAACGACTTGCCAGTTCAGCTTTTGCCGAGTCGACCGAGCTACGCATTAAACAGCCGCCTTTAATTGTTTTATCTTTGCTGTTTGATTTAAGCAATGCCAGGTTGGTTGAAGTTTCCACCAGTCCTTCCATGCTGTCGCTCATACGAATAACACCATTTGGACAGGCAATTATTGAAGCAGTTAAATTCGTTTGGGTTTTTGAATCAATTATAGTTGCAGGCAATTCTGTCTCTTCAACTCCAACTGTTAATCCCGGCTCGGTTGCCGACAATTCAGTTTTCACCTCAGTAATAACCTCGTCAACCAAAGTAACAAAATCTATTGCTTTTGCCTCTTCAACTACAATAACACCAAAAGCCTCACGAGGGATAGCATTACGCAGACTGCCGCCATCGATACTTGCCAAACGAACACCCAGTTTACCGGCTTCATTCAAAATCCGGAAGAAAACTTTTATGGCATTTCCACGTTGCAGTGGGATATCAATTCCTGAATGGCCGCCTTTCATTCCGGTAATACTCACTTTCATGGCAGTAAACCCAACCGGAACTTCTTCTTCAGAATAAGTAAATGTAATGTTTGCATCCTCTCCTCCGGCGCACCCAACGTACAATTCACCTTCGTCTTCCGAATCGGTATTAATAAGAATCTCACCATCGAGTACACCTGCTTTTAATCCGTTGGCACCGTCCATACCGGTTTCTTCGGTTGCGGTTAACAGCACCTCCAGCGGACCGTGCTTTACCTTTTCCGATGCCAGCACTGCCAGTGATGCCGAAACACCTACTCCATTGTCGGCACCCAGGGTTGTACCATTGGCAGTTACCCAGCCATCTTCAACATAAGCCTCAATCGGGTCGGTTTCAAAATCGTGCGCTTTATCGCTGTTTTTCTGCGGGACCATATCCAGATGGCCCTGCAGAACTACTGGTTTACGGTTTTCCATTCCCGGTGTGGCAGGCTTTTTAATAATTACGTTACCTACCTCATCCTTAATGGTTTCCAAATCTAGACTTTTACCAAAATTAACTGCCCAATCCTGTATCTTTTCCTCATGATTCGACGGGTGCGGAGTTTGAAGCATCTGGTCGAAAATGCTCCAAACTTCTGTTGGTTGAATATTTTTAATCTGTGTCATGTTTTATTTTTTTTGCAGGAAGCACGAGGTTGGAAGCACGAAGTACTCTTTTCTTCTCCCAATAGGGATACCTTTGGTGCATCTTCCGGTTTCGAACTTCCAGCTGTTTTTATTTTTCAATATTTGGTAATTCCAGTCCGTATGACCTTCTCTTATCCTCTGCTTTCAGCCAAATTGCGATAATAATTGCCAATGCACCGGCTGTTGCAAAGATCATCATTGGGATAGTATAATCGTAATGGCTAAAATTACCGGCTTCATCCGTTACCTTACAATATTTCTCGAGGACAAATCCAATTAACAACGGCATTCCCATTAATCCCCAGTTCTGAACCCAGAATATCAGAGCGTAGGCTGTACCCAACTGCTTTTCGGGAATAATTTTTGGTACCGACGGCCACATGGCTGAAGGGACCAATGAGAAGGTTACTCCCAATAACATAATTAATACAATTGCAAGTATAGAGTTATTTAAAAACGGAACTGAAAAAACAGAATGCACCAATAGAAGCATCACTGAACCGATTAACATTATAGTAGCGCCTTTCCCTTTTCTGTCGTAAATGTTACCAAAAAGAGGTGTTAACAGAATAGTACCAAATGGCAATAAAGCAGGGATTGATCCTGCAAATTTCGGATCGACACCATATTTATTTACCATCAAATCGGCTGCGTAATACAAAAACGGAAATACTCCGGAATAGAATAAAACACATAAAAATGCTATTAACCAGAAACCTCTGTTTGAAATAATGAAAACAATATCTTTTAGTTTGAACTTATCTTCATCAGAATCCTGTTCGGCATCACTTATTGATTTATCCAGTTTTTTATCCATGGTAATGTACCACAGGAATGCAAAAAAACCTGCAACCAATAATCCTAATCCGAGCATTACCGGAGCTGAAATATTTGGAATACCATCCTTACCCAAGGCCAGTGCCAGTGGAGCAGGAACTGCCAAAGCCAGTGCCGTTCCCATCCTTGCAGTTGCCATTTCAAGCCCCATGGCAAGCGCCAATTCCTTGCCTTTGAACCACTTTACAATAATCTTCGAAACGGTAATTCCGGCCATTTCAACACCTACGCCAAAAACTCCGAAACCAAGTGCACCGATAGCAATCTGTGATTTTAATCCAAAAATCTCTCCTCCTATCGGTATTAACTGTTTGATGGCTGCATATTGAAGAACAGTACCAATAATCATTGTCAAACTAGCTGTAATACCCGAAAACCGAACTCCCATTCTATCGAGTATAATTCCGGCAAAAATCAGCATAAAAAAGAATACATTAAAGAAACCATAGGCCCCGTTCCAAATTCCAAAATCGGTACTGTTCCAATTAAGGTATTCTTCTAAATACGGTTTAAGCGGCGATATTACATAGTTGATATAATAACCTGTCAACATAGTAAATGAAACCACTGCCAAAGCTCCCCAACGCGCTGTTTTCGAATCGCGCAGTGTACGTGTAATGTCGTTCATATCTTTGATTTTAAATTAATTATTCCTGAAAAGAGCGATAAAAATAAGAAAAATAAAACGGCATAAAAATGATGGCATAAAAAAAGAACAGCCTTCCTTCACTGTTCCCCTTTAATCTTTAAGCGCCAAGCGGTTCAAAACCTCCAGGCGCATAAACTACCTATTTTCTGGTAACGGATTTTATCGCCCCGGTTTCGGGGTGAATCTCCACAGCGTATTGTTCCTGCAAAAGCTCCTCAGGCAGAGGTGCAACCACCCCAAACTGTGCAATGGTAGCACGGGCTGTTGCCAGAATATTCATATCGTATACAATTTTTACATTGGCAACTCCTGGCATACGGTAATACACTCCTTTGTTTCCGGCCTCCAGGTTATCAGAAGTAGCTGCTTCCTCATATTTTTTATTCAAATCCTGAACCAGTTCAAACTCTATCATTACCGGTTTACCCGACAGGTCGGAAGCGGGAACAACGCCTTTCTCTTCCGAAATACGGAAAACAACCTGCCCCTTGCCAGGTTTTGCCGAAGGAACAAAATCGAAACTGTAAATCTCTTTTTTATAAGTTGTAAGGCCAACAAAAAGGCTCAAATAATTTTTCTCAGTTCGTTTCAGCTCTTTCATACTTACTTCATACGCTTTACCGTCGGGGTGTTCGCCATCCATCATCAGAGCAGCCATATCGTACTGGTTCATCCTGCAATCGAGCACCCGCTGTGCTGCCTCAGCTGCTTTTTGGTCGGTGCTTATTTTTACCGGCCTGAAATTATTGGAAGAATCTCCGGCAATATAAAACGGTGTATCGGAAAAATATTCGAACGAAAAACCATCGTCAAAGTCGGGTTTTGCTATTACTTTATTCGATTGAACCAGCTTTATTTCAGCTGCAGATTTACCGGTATTAATTCCCGCCAGGCAGCCGTTTGGTGCAAGGCTGACCAGAAATGCACCATCCCCCATAGCTTTGTACACATGGTCAGGATCGGGATCCGAAAAAGTTTCAATTTTAACCTCTGTAACCGACCAGGTTGTGGCTGCCTGGATTTTTGCATTTTTTATTCCCAGTAACTGTTCAGCATAACCGGCATAAGGCCCGGGTTCAAACTTTTCGCGAACAGCCTTAACATTAACTTTTAACCCGGTGCGCGGTAAAGCATAAGCAATCCCTTCAACATAAACAGGTATCTCTACTGCCTCATCATCTTTCTTTTTTCGTTGCCCGTAAGTTGGAATTACCAACAGTAAACCAATAATTATTGCTAAATATCTCATGATTGTGCTATTTTTATAAGTAAGACTCAAAAATATTAAAATTATTTTGCGGGAAGTTAAAATATAGAAAGAAATGCTCTTCCCATGTACTCAATAATATCACCTGCAATCAGCGAAATTTCCGATTTCTCGCGGACAGCCAAATCACCGGCCAGGCCGTGTACAAAAACTCCAATAAGCGCAGCATCGGCCGAAGGCATGCCCTGTGCCAGTAACCCGAGGATAACTCCTGTGAGCACATCGCCGCTACCTGCGGTTGCCATGCCGGGATTGCCGGTGGAATTAAAACACAGCTTGCCCCCGGGTGTCGAAACAGAGGTGTAAGCACCCTTCAGCACCACAATGCAATTATATTCTTTTGAAAATTCAACCTGTTTCTGAATCCTCTGGTACGAGTTGGACGTTTCGCCCACCAGCCGCCTGAACTCGCCTGGGTGTGGTGTAAGAATTGAACCTTCGGGCAGTTTTTTAAACCACTCTTTATTTTCTGAAAGAATATTTAAGGCATCGGCATCAATCACCAAGGGTACTTTCGAATTTTCGAGCAGGGCACACAGAGCTTTGCATGAATTTTGCTTTCGGTCGAGCCCCGGCCCTACCCCAATTGCCGAGAACAGGGTTAAATCGGGAAACTCGGTAAACATGGAGTCGTGCCGGTCGACACTGGCCATTGCCTCCGGAACTGCTGTTTGAATGATTGGATACCCCGTGCGTGGCACATGCGAGGTTAACAACCCCACTCCTGCTCTCAGGCACCCCTTCGATGCCAAAACCGCTGCTCCCAATTTTCCGAAACTGCCGGCAATGAGCAAAGCATGCCCCACGGTGCCTTTATGTTCAAATTTCGAGCGAACGGGTATTTTTTCAGCAATATCTTCTTTTTCATTATACCAATAATCTGATGTGACCTGCTCAATCCCATCGGGATGCAAACCAATGGGCAATACTTCCCACCGGCCTGTGTATTCTTCATTTTCGGCAAACAAAAAACTAATTTTGGGGAATTGTAATGTCAGGGTATTATCTGCCCGCACAATATTTTTTTGAATATTTTCTGAATTGTCCTCACCCATCAGGCCGCTGGGAATATCAATGGCAACAATGGTATTTAAATGCTGATTTATTTCCCCAACAATGTCGGCAGGCAGTCCCTCCAACGGCCTAGACAGCCCCGAACCAAACATTCCGTCAACAATAACATCAGTTTCACCGATTTCAGGAAAGTCGTTTATGGTATTAATTCTTTTTAGTTTTACTTTTCCCTGCTCCTCCAGGCGTTGCCGGTTAATGGCCGGCGAACCTTTCAGCTCTTTCCCAAAATCGAGGAGATATACTTCGCACATAAAATCCAGGTTGGCTAATTGCCTTGCCACAGCCAGTGCATCGCCACCGTTGTTCCCGGGACCGGCAA
>JBDLJS010000021.1:0-45639 GCA_039714235.1 Bacteroidota bacterium
AGGGTAAATTTTATCTACGAATTTCATTTCATCGGAAACAGGTTTTTTATAGTCGGTAAACTCGTACTGGTGGTTTACATAAATCGGGATACCGTAGCCTTCCAATTCCCAGTTCGAAGGAACCGGAATATTATCCCAGCTGCTTACGTCAAAATCTGGTTTGTAAAAATCAACCGGACGGTCTGCAGGCTTGCGTACCCAGTTAAACTTCCATGTTCCGCTGAGGCTTTTATAAAAAACTGATTGTTGAGGCTTTTGTGTAAGAGCTTCATCTACAGTGCGGAAAGGCATTAATGTTGCGTGTGCTTTTTCTTTGTTCTGGTCGAACATTTGTGGATTTTCCCAGTCGGGAGTTTCATTTTGTGCTACAACTGAAATTGCAACAAATAAAATTGAAATAATTGGTAACAGAAGTTTCATTGGTTTTTAATTTATTTTAAAAGTGTATTATTTAGCTTTATTTTTTTACAAAAATAGAATTAAAGCAATAGGTTGATTCTCTGGCATATTTTATTTAAGAATTATTTTAAATGGAGTAATTAATTGAATATATTTTAATCACTAAAAAATTGAATAACATTAAGTTTTTCTTTTATACTCCAAATTATATATCTATTTTCGTGTTCGTACACGGAAATCAGTCTAAACTTAATAAAATGAATCTGGGAAAATTTAGTTTTGGTGTTGGCGACCGCTTCAATCACGAAGGTGAAGCTCAGTTACAAGCTTTAATCAGGGCCAACAAAAATGGAGTAGATATAACTCCTGTATGGAATAAGTCGAATCGCGAACACGATATTGTTCATTCTGAACCGGTTGGAACGCGTATTGAAGCAGATGAGGCAGTGAAAACACTTAGCTGGGATGGAGCCTATTTTGTTGATGCTGACCACATTAATTTAACCAATGTTGATCGCTTTATCGAACACTCCGATTTTTTTACACTTGATGTGGCAATGTACATTGGCAACCAATCATCGGAGGCTGATGTTGCATCATTTAAAAAATCATGTGAGATTCTTGGCGATCGGGTTTCAATTCCGGGAATAGTGGAACCAATTGTAATAACTGATGCTTTGCTTGACGAAGTTGCGAAAAATTATCTCACAGCAGTAAAAGAAGCGGGCAAAATCTATCGTCATATCGAATCAGAAAAAGGCAAAGGTAATTTTGTTACTGAAGTATCTATGGACGAAGTAGAGAATCCACAAACTCCGGTGGATATGTTTTTCATCTTAAAAATGATTGCCGATGAAAAGATTCCCGTACAAACCATTGCACCCAAATTTACGGGACGATTTAATAAAGGTGTCGATTATGTGGGCGATGTAGACCAGTTTGCAAAAGAATTCGAACAAGACGTGCTGGTTATCGATTATGCGGTAAAAGAATTTGGCCTGCCCGAAGATTTAAAAATGAGCGTGCATTCTGGCTCTGATAAATTTACCATTTACCCAATTATGGGCGGAATAATTAAAAAATATAACAAAGGCCTGCACATAAAAACTGCCGGAACTACCTGGCTGGAAGAGGTTATTGGCTTGGCCATTTCTGGTGATGAAGGATTGGCAGTAGCAAAAGAAATCTACACAAAAGCGTTGCAAAGGAAAGAAGAACTTTGCGGGCCGTATGCCGATGTGATTAATATTGACAATACTCAGCTACCATCGCCCGAAGAAGTTGCCGGTTGGACAGGTGAGAAGCTTGGAAACACGCTTCGCCATATTCCGGGGCATCCTGATTATAACTCTAATTTCCGTCAGCTTATTCATGTGGGGTACAAAGTTGCAGCCGAAATGGGTGATGCATACACCGGATTGCTGAAAAAATACTCCGACGTTGTTGGAGGATGTGTGGAAGAAAACATTTACGATCGTCACCTAAAAAGATTATTTGATTTATAAATTATAACTCAGGAAGATTTTTCGGAAAACCAAGGTTACTTCTGTCTTCCGTTTTATGTCTTCCGTCATTCTTGTATTATGAAAACATTCATGGACAAAGACTTCCTTTTGCAAACCGATACCGCAAAGGAATTATATCACAATCACGCGGCTAAAATGCCAATTTTCGATTATCACTGCCACATTAATCCGCAGGAGATTGCCGAAGACAAACAGTTTGAAAATATTACGCAAATATGGTTGTATGGCGACCATTACAAATGGCGTGGTATGCGTACCAACGGTGTGGCCGAAAAATATTGTACCGGCGATGCTTCCGACTGGGAGAAATTCGAAAAATGGGCTGAAACAGTTCCGAATACTTTAAGAAATCCGCTTTTTATCTGGACTCATCTGGAGTTAAAAAAATTCTTTGGCATAGAAAAAGTATTAAGTCCGACAACCGCAAAAGAAATATGGGACGAGTGTAATGCAAAACTGCAAACCCCTGAATATTCGGTTAGGGGAATTATTAAAATGGCTAATGTTCATACCATTTGCACCACAGACGATCCAATCGATTCTCTGGAGCATCATCGTGCTATTAAAGCCGATGGATTTGAAACGGCAGTTCTTCCGGCATGGAGGCCAGATAAAGCAATGGCTGTTGAGAATACGGCTGATTTTAATAATTATATAGACAAACTGGCTGAGGTAGCAAATAAAAATATCGGAACTTTTGCAGCACTAATGGATGCCCTGGATAATCGGCATCAGTTTTTCCACGATAATGGTTGCCGCTTGTCTGACCACGGACTGGAAACCGCAATTGCAGAAGATTATAGCGAAGCAGAAATAGAAAAAATATTTGCAAAAATCAGGGGAGGAGCAGATTTAACACAGGAGGAAATACTGAAATTTAAATCGGCCATGTTGTATGAGTTTGGAATAATGGACCACTCTCGTGGCTGGACACAACAATTCCATATTGGAGCCATCAGAAACAACAGCACCAGACTTTTTAACCAGCTTGGCGCTGATGTAGGCCTGGATTCTATTGGTGATTTCGAGATTGCAAAACCTCTTTCAAAATTGCTGGATCGTTTAGATTACGAAGATAAACTTTGTAAAACCATTCTTTATAACCTGAATCCACGCGATAATGAACTGATTGGAACCATGATTGGCAACTTCCAGGATGGTTCGGTACCGGGAAAAATGCAATTTGGTTCAGGTTGGTGGTTCCTCGATCAGAAAGACGGAATGGAAAAACAGATGAATGCACTTTCAAATCTTGGGCTTTTGAGCCGCTTTGTGGGAATGCTGACTGATTCGCGAAGCTTTTTATCTTATACCCGTCACGAATATTTCAGGCGTACACTTTGCAATATACTGGGCAACGATGTTGAGAACGGCGAGATTCCTTATGATATGGAACTACTTGGTGCCATGGTTGAAAACATTAGTTTTAACAACGCAAAAGAGTATTTTAATTTTGGGTAAAGAATTATTGCTGCTGTTTGCCTGGAATATGAATTGTCCAAATGAAATGGTATCTTCGCAATCGATTGCATTAAAATTTAATTATGAGTAAAAATGTTGTCACTTTCGGTGAAATAATGTTGCGCCTGGCAACACATGATTATTTGCGGTTTTCGCAAAGCAGTTCGTTTACTGCAACTTATGGCGGAGGAGAAGCTAACGTCGCTGTTTCGTTAGCAAATTTTGGTATTCCGGTCGATTATGTTACACGTCTTCCAAAAAACGACATTGGGCAGGCCTGCAAAATGGAGTTGCAGAAGTACGGTGTTGGAGTAGATAAAATTGTTTATGGTGGCGAGCGCCTCGGAATCTATTTCCTTGAAACCGGTGCTGTAAGCCGTGGTAGCAAAGTGGTTTACGACCGTGCTCATTCTGCTGTTTCTGAAGTTAAGCCCGGAATGATTGACTGGGAAAAGGTTTTTGATGGAGCCGATTGGTTTCACTGGACGGGCATTACCCCTGCAATTTCGCAAGGTGCTGCCGATGTTTGTCTCGAGGCAATTCAAACAGCCAATAAACTTGGGGTAACAGTTTCGTGCGATTTAAACTACCGTAAAAATCTTTGGAAATACGGAAAATCAGCAGGTGAAGTTATGCCTGAACTGGTTGCCGGAACTGATATTGTTTTGGGTAATGAAGAGGATGCTGAAAAGGTGCTTGGAATTAAGCCCGAAGGAGTGGACATCACTGGCGGTCATGTACAAGGAGCTGCATACGAATCGGTTTCAAAACAGATTATGGAGCAGTTTCCACGCTGTAAAAAGGTGATAACAACATTGCGGGGGTCGGTAAATGCCAATCATAATACCTGGTCAGGAGTGCTTTGGGATGGTGAAAAACTGTACGAAGCTCCCACCTACCAAATAACACATATTGTTGACCGCGTTGGTGGTGGCGATTCGTTTATGGGAGGTTTGATTTATGGACTGCTGACATATGAAGGAGACGACCAAAAGGCACTAAACTTTGCTGTTGCAGCCTCGTGTCTGAAACATACAATTTACGGCGACTTTAACCAGGTAACAGTTGATGAAGTTGAAAAACTGATGGGAGGAGATGCCTCAGGCCGCGTTGCGCGATAATAAGGGTGCGGCGAATTGGAATTCGGACGACCCAACTTTGAACTTTAAACCAAAATTATGGCTCGATTTACAAGAATAGAAGTAGCACAAAAAATGAAGGAAACCGGCATGGTTCCGGTATTCTACAATAAAGATATTGAAGTTTGTAAGAATGTGGTAAAAGCCTGTTACGATGGGGGAGTAAGGGTTTTTGAATTTACCAACCGCGGCGATTTTGCTGCCCTGGCTTTTGCAGAGTTAAACAAATGGGCAATTGTAGAATGTCCTAAAATGATAATGGGAGTTGGTTCGGTTATCGATGAAGGAACTGCTGCCATGTACCTCTCGCTGGGTGCCAATTTTATTGTATCGCCATTAATAGATGAAGGTACAGCAAGAGTTTGTAATAAACGAAAAGTTTCCTGGAGTCCGGGTTGTGGTTCGGTAACAGAAATTGGGCGGGCCCACGAGCTTGGTGCAGAAGTGGTTAAAATATTCCCCGGATCGCAGGTTGGCGGACCGGGATTTGTAACAGCGGTACTTGGCCCTATGCCCTGGACAAGCATTATGCCTACCGGTGGGGTTAAACCTACAAAAGAAAGTTTAACCGAATGGTTTGAAGCCGGTGTTACCTGTGTTGGAATGGGCTCGCAATTATTCCCCAGGGAAGTTCTTGCCAATAAAAATTATGATTACATTACACAAAAATGTACTGAAGCAATTTCAATTATAAAAGAAATTAAATTCAATAAATAATTCTAAACCAATATTTTATGTCAGAATCAAAAACACCGGTAGGTAAGTATCGTTTCAGGATTCTTGCTTTGTTATTTTTTGCTACTTCTATCAATTATTTCGACAGGAGTATTATTGGAGTAATGGCACCGACTCTCGAGAAATTATTTGAGTGGTCGAATAAAGATTATGCTGCCATTATGATTTCGTTTAAAATTGCTTATGCGGTCGGTCTTCTTTCAATGGGAGGAGTAGTGGATCGATTAGGAACCAAGAAAGGTTATACTTTGGCAATCGGGCTATGGAGTGTATTCGGAATGCTGCATGCAGCCATTCGCCCCGGATTTAGCCTGGTTGGATTTATGGTAGCCCGTTTTGGATTGGGTTTTGGAGAATCGGGTAACTTCCCGTCAGCTATTAAAGCTGTTGCCGAATGGTTTCCCAAAAAAGAAAGGGCATTTGCTACAGGAATTTTTAACGCGGCAACCAGTGTCGGGGCAATAGCTGCACCGTTTGTAGTTGGTGCAATCGTTTCGCTGGAAGGAGACAGGTGGCAGATACCATTCCTGATTACCGGGGTATTAAGTTCAATCTGGGTTTTATTATGGTTGCGTACCTATAAAAAACCTGAAAATCATCCGAAAGTTACAAAAGAAGAATTAGCTTATATAACAAGCGATTCAGAAATTGAATCAGAAGAAAAACTTCCATGGGCAAAAGTTTTACCTAAACGTCAGACATGGGCTTTTTCGCTTGCGAAGGTAACCGATGCAGTTTGGTGGTTCTATCTTTTCTGGGGAGCGAAATTCCTTGCTGCGAAGTTTGGAGTTGATATTAAGAGTATTGCATTGCCGTTTTTCGTGATTTATATCCTGGCCGATGTAGGTAGTATTTTTGGAGGATACCTGTCGGGGGCATTTATTAATAAAGGCTGGACTATTAATAAAGCACGGAAAATAACATTACTGATTTGTGCGATAATAATTCTTCCGGTAAGTTATGTTGCCATTACCGATAATAAATGGCTGGCAATTGTTCTTATCGGTATAGGCGCTGCCGGACACCAGGCTTGGTCGGCTAATATTTTTACGCTGGTTTCAGATGTATTTCCTAAAAAAGCAACTGCTTCGGTAGTTGGTATCGGAGGTATGTTTGGAGCCGTTGCTGGTATTATTGCCGATGCCCTTTTGGGTGCGGTACTTGACCAGGCAGGAAATTCAGGATATTTCTGGGCATTCCTTGCTGCCGGTTCATTATATTTAATTATCCTCGGACTGGTACATTTAATTATGCCTAAAATGACTCCGCTCGATGAGAACCTGCAGTTGATTAAACATTAATAGCTAAATTTATTACATACACAGGGCTGTTCGTCATTCGACGGATGGCCTTTTTTATTATTCCTGGTTGGGATGAGGCTGAGCGGTTTTGAACCGCTTGGCTGGTATGATAACGGATCTGCCGGGTTAGAAACAAAAAAGGGCCTGCCAAAGACAGACCCTAATTAAAAATAATTAAACAGCATTTATAGTTTTACAGACGCAGTCACATTTTTTGCTTTCTGGGAAATATAATCGAACCGGATGTCACCCTTCCCTTCAATAATAAATTCGTATTCAGCCCTGCTACGACCTGGCATGGCAAAAAATTGAATCTCCGGTTTTTTATCTTTGTAACTTACTTTGTCAAGACGAATATCGTTAATTTTTCCACCAGCTACAATTTTTCCACCCGAAACTTTCAGGTGATCCTGTACGTAAAGCTTGTCTTTAAACGCCTGTGCTGTCATCGACGACAAACCATTTTTATTTTCGAGCCTTACCCTGATGCGGTGCATATTTTTACCAATCTCCTTCACATCAAATACCTGCATTTTAATTTCGGGAGTATGTTCGGCCGAAAGGAACACAACCGAAGCATTACGGTGTACCAAATCCTGGAGCATAAACGGGTGGGGCAGACGGGAACTCATTTTCACCCAGCCACCGATTTCAATTTGTCCGTAAACAGGGTGGTTAAATGCTTTCCACTCTTTATACAATTCACCCTGGGCTACATGGTCGTTAAATTTTAACTGCTCGCGGCTCCGTTCTGTTCTTGTACCCCGCATCAGCGATTCCATGTCATCTTCTTTTTCCCTATTCTTTTCTTCAACATAAGTTTCCTGGCTCCTTTGAAACAGCTCTCCTACAAACGAGTACGCTCCATGAATAAAAAACAGGTGAGAATCGGAATCCCCGTATGTTGGGTATAGATCGTAAGCAGGTTGATATACATATCCCGGAGTGATTTTAACAGCTTCTTTCCCGATTACATCGTATGCAGCTATGTCGGATTGAGGTATTTCGGTCGATTTTTCGGCCGGAACACGCAGCCACATACCACCTGTATTATGAAATGCATAAGCGATAATAATATTTGGCCTTGCAGTAATGTACTCGTGAATGGCTTTTATACCTGTACCAGACAGAGGGAAATTACCGGCACCACGCTGTACGTACGGCGGCATCCAGTTGAAGCCCCAGTTACGGTTTGGATCAACATAACCTTCTGAATCCTCATTAAAGCGGCCATCACCGTCATTGTCAATACCTTCGTAACCCAACAGGCTGTATTCTCCTTTTTCGCCTGGTTTCACCCTTACCATTATTCTAGGATCTTCAGGGTCGGGTTTATAATCACCATGCGGATCTTTTATTCTCATCTGGCAAATGC
Source organism: Bacteroidota bacterium (assembly GCA_039714235.1). GTDB lineage: Bacteria > Bacteroidota > Bacteroidia > Bacteroidales > Prolixibacteraceae > Draconibacterium. Next base: position 7,937 of record JBDLJS010000021.1, read on the forward strand.
TTCCGTCGCCATCCAAATCGTCAGTGGAATCTTCATCAAATAATCCGTCGCCATCGTCGTCTTTTGGAATGCGTAATCCTCTGTTGGTACTGGGAGTATTGCCATCAGCAAAAAAGTGGTAACGGCCATCGACATTTACTACCGGAATAATATAATGGGCATTGCGGTCGACAGCTTTGGTTACTCTGTCGTTCTTACCGTATTTTGTTAAAAGCATATTGGCATAATAAAGGCAAACCTCACCCGCCTGAATTTCGTTTCCGTGAATATTCCCATCAACATAAACACCAGGTTTGGTAAGTTCTTCACCAGTTTTTTTATTGTTAATGGTAAGAGCATAAATTTTCCTTCCCTCTTCGCTTTCTCCAACCACATCGAGTTTTGTTAAATCAGGATAGGCCTTATGCAGCACTTCCAGTGCTTTATTTACCTCTTCGTAAGTGTAATACCTGTCGAACCGAAGGGGTACTTCAATTTTTTCGTTTTCATTTGACAAACCGGCAAATGCAACTGAAAATAGTGTTATAAATAAAATTATATGTTTCATGATTAACCTCCAATATTAATTTGTTTTTCAACATCTGTAAAAACTGCTGACTTGATTGTTGCAGTAACTTTTGCTTTTTTTCCTGTTTTAATAATCCACGAGAATTTTTTCACCTGGTTACCATTCAGTTTCCCAACAGGAGTGCGTTTTTTCCCCTCAAGTAATTCTATATTCCCCTCGACAGTTAAAATAACCGGTGCCGGTTGCTTGTTGCGCTCGCCCATTGCAATAGGGTAGGCCAGTTCTCCGTTGTTTTCAACGTATATCTCAAGTTTGTAAACGTTGGTTCCCAGTTTGGTAATTTTTTCGTTGACAATATTAAATTCGGGTAGCTTTTTTGTTAACTGTAACAACCATGGTAGCTGCACCCTCGCGATAGAATCAATTGTTTCGGCCTTTGGTGTCGATGCCAGATAAGGAGCATAACCACCCACTTCTACCTTCCCAAGTGTAGGGTGGTTAACTATTTTCCAGTCAACAAATCCTTCACCGTTCAGGGCTTTTGCTGAATAAGCCAGCAGTGCTTTATCTTTTTCGTTTAATTCATCATCTTTCTCCGGTTTTGGCATTTTCTTCATCATGCCAACCATCTGTTTTGGTGTAATCCTTCCCGAGTTCATCATTTCGATTACCCCTTTTGCCTTAAACTGGGCAGGGGCACTATTGGTTTTCAGAAATGCATCAATCTTTTCTTCACCCAGAGCAACAAACTCTTCTGAACTCATTTTTTCAACGTCATCAAAAGATACTGCATCTTCCTCCTTTTTCTTTTCCTCTTTTACTTTAGGTACCGAAAACAGGTTCATACTAAAAGAAGGTACTCCTAAGTGATAGTAGGCCCAAAGCTCAAACGAGCCATCTTTGGCCGGAGTAGGAGCCAGAGTCTCGGTATTGAATTTTTTCTTTTCGAGGTACTTTTTATAATCTTCGGAATACTGTTTATAGAATCCCATGTCTGCATCGAGCGGGTTTACAGCTGCACCCAGCCCCAGAAAACTTGCAACCATGGTGGGTGTAACTTCCATCCCTGGTGGTACCCGCTTTTTAAACATTTCAATCACTTCATCCATCGAGTATTTTTTCGATACATCGATACCAAACATTTTACCGTAACGGCTCGGAATTTTAATCTCTTCGAGGTTGGCACCACCTTTTCTGCCGCCTTTTGGAGGAACCAGGCAAAAGTTGGAGTTCCCCAATGTGTAAACCATTGCAATTTCGGGCCTGTCGTAAATAAAACGCAGAATGCCGTAAACCTCTGGCGTTTGCCCCGGAAATATACCTGCGTCCATTTTGTCTATTGGGAACAGGTGTGGAAAAGCAATTCCGACGTTTACACCGCCATTTCCATCTTCGTTATATTTCCCGTCGTTATCGTTGTCAATACCTTCGGTGTAAATTTTATACTCGCCGCGCTCACCTTTTTTTGCGTTGGCACGAACCATTATCCTTTTGTCGTTTTTCGAAATTACATGCGTGCCTTCCAAATCTTTTACCCTCATTTGGGTAATCAGGCCGTCGCCGTTTAAATCGTCGGCACCATCTTCGTTTACAAGGTTGTCGCCATCGTTGTTAATTTCGAATGTGTTTACATTCAGCCCCGATTTAATATCGGCAAAATAACCGGCTGCTGCATCGGGATTTGGCTGGGGCATAATGTACCATTTTATATTTTCGGTATATGCAGCCGAATCGAGCAGCATTTTAGCCAGATAAAGTGCCCCTTCGGTTGCCAGCGGAACATTCCCCTCAAAGTTTGCTCCAACAAATATAGCCGGTGCGTCTTCCAGTCCGGCCCCGATTTCCAGCACCGTAACCGACTCACCACCCGGGCTTTCTGCAATGGTATGAATTTTCGTATTTCTACCGCTTTGCAGTTTTTTTAACATTTGCTGAACTTCCTTGTTGGTGTGGTATTCATCGAAAGAGAGTCCTGACTGGGCAGCTATCCTGTTCCCTGAGAATATCAGAAAACCAGACAATAGTAAATAAGTTAATTTCTTGATCATAGTATCCGTTTTTCAAATTATGAATATTCAAAACAGATGACATTTTCAGCCTAATAATCAGCACATTGCATTAAAGAAATGAAAATGCTTCTGTTTTTGGAGCGGGAATTTACATCTTTTTGTAATTATTACATAATAGAAAGTCTGGTTTTATTATCTTGTAAACATAAATTTGTTTTAATCTTTATTAGCTAAACCATAAAATTCAATAAAAATGAACCAGCTTAAATTTTTATTCAGAACTATTGTTTTTGTATTTGTTTTAAGTTCATTCTCTTTAATAACTCTCGGAAAGACAGAAGTTGTAAAATTAGTTTGCGAATATTTTGAAAATCCGGTAGGGATAGATGTTGTTAAACCCAGGTTAAGCTGGCAACTGGTTTCGGAAGACCGGAATATGAAACAAACGGCATACGAAATCAGGGTGGCTAAAACCGGATCAGATCTGTCGAAAAAAGGCAGACAGGTTTGGAATTCGGGAAAAGTTGAATCGGATGAGTCGGTTAATGTTGAGTACGACGGCCCTGCTTTGGAGTCGATGCAAAGAGTTTACTGGCAGGTTCGTGTTTGGGACAGCAATAATAAAGTAAGTTCGTGGAGCGAGCCGGCATTCTGGGAAACCGGAATACTTGACCCCGGCCAATGGAAAGCTGAGTGGATAACTGTTTCTAACGAGCCGAAGCCTGACAGGTCGCTGCCTGCACATTATTACCGAAAAGAGTTTTCGGCTCAGAAAAAAGTGAAGTTGGCAAGAGTTTATGTTACATCGCTGGGGCTTTACCAGTTATTTCTGAATGGCGAAAAAGTAGGAAACGAACTTTTTACCCCGGGGTGGACAAGCTTTAATAAGAGGCTGCAATACCAGACTTACGACATTACTGCCATGGTGAAAAAGAAAAATGCATTTGGTGCAGTTCTGGGCGACGGATGGTATCGCGGATTTATAGGCTGGAGCGATCAGCGTAACTACTATGGTGAGCAGCTGGCACTTTTACTTCAGTTGAAAATAGATTATACTGATGGTACCAGCGAAACGATAGTCAGTGATAAAAGCTGGAAATGGGGCAACGGGCCAATTGTTGAATCGGATATTTATAACGGCGAACTTTACGATGCCCGGCAGGAAACAGATGGCTGGAACAAAACCAGTTTCGATGAAAAAGGCTGGCAAAGCGTTTCTGTTACCGATAAATCAAAAGATATTCTGATAGCTCCTCAAAGCGTTCCGGTAAGGGCTGTTGATGAGATTAAACCCATTAAACAGATTACAACCCCCAAAGGAGAAATGGTTTTCGATATGGGACAGAATATGGTAGGCTGGGTGCGGATAAAAATGAAAGGCAAAAAAGACCTTGAAGTAAAGATGAAGTTTGCCGAAGTTTTAGATATGGACGGTAATTTTTATATGGAAAACCTTCGCTCGGCAAAATGTACCGATACCTATATTTTCAGTAGCAATAAAGAGGTAACTTACGAGCCCAAATTTACTTTTCACGGATTCAGGTATGTTAAGCTTGAGGGATTTGAAACAGCTCCGTCGCTTGACGATATTGCCGGGGTGGTTATTCATTCTGATATGGCTCCGGCCGGACAGTTCAGTTGCAGCAACGAATTAATTAACCAGCTTCAGCACAATATTCAGTGGGGGCAAAAAGGCAATTTCCTCGATGTGCCAACCGATTGTCCGCAACGCGACGAACGCATGGGCTGGACCGGCGATGCACAGGTATTTAGTATGACAGCCGGTTATAATTTTAACGTAGCCCCGTTTTATACCAAATGGATGAAAGATGTTGCCGCTGACCAGTTCGAAAATGGAAGAGTGCCACATGTTATCCCTGATGTTTTAAAAGGTAATGGCGGAGCTACAGGCTGGGCCGATGTGGTGGCAGTTATTCCGTGGACAGTTTATAAAATTTACGGCGATAAACAGATACTGGAAGAGAACTACCCGGCCATTACAAAATGGGTGGGATATATGGCCGACAGGGCAGGAGATGATTATCTGTGGACGGACGATCCACACTTTGGCGACTGGCTGGCATTTGCCACAAACCGCTCGGATTATCCGGGAGCAACCACCGAAAAGGACCTGATTGCAACGGCCTATTTTTATTACACAACTACCTTAACGGCCAAAATTGCCGGTATTATTGGCAAAACTTCCGATGTGCAGAAATACAACCAACTGGCAGGTAACATAAAAAGTGCCTTTAACGATGAATTTGTTACAAAAAACGGGCGGCTGGTTTCGCATACACAAACGGCTTATGCCCTGGCATTATCGTTTGGTATTTTGCCCGAAAATCTGATTGAAAACGCAGCCGGGTACTTTGCCAAAGATGTGGAGAAATTTAAACACCTCACAACCGGTTTCCTGGGGGCTCCGATTATTTGTTCAACTTTATCAGATATCGGGCGCGACGACCTGGCATTTATGCTGTTAAACCGAACGGAATACCCATCGTGGCTCTATCCGGTTACACAGGGAGCTACCACAATATGGGAGCGCTGGGACGGACAAAAGCCTGACGGAACTTTCCAGAACACAGGAATGAACAGCTTTAACCATTATGCATACGGTGCCATTGGCGAGTGGTTGTACAGCCATGTGGCAGGCATTAAAGTTGACGAAGAAAATCCCGGGTACAAACATTTCTTTTTGGCGCCACATCCCGGTGGAGAACTAACCAACGCAAATGCTGAATTTGAATCGATGTACGGCAAAATCTCTTCCAATTGGAAGATTGAGAATGGCGAAATGATTTACACAGTGGAGATACCAGCCAATACAACGGCTACGGTAACTTTGCCAAACGCTAACCAGGATAATGTAAAAACAGATGAAGATTTGAAATCAGGATTGCAACAATTGGGTAATGATGCTCAGGTAAACCTCGGCTCCGGGAAATACAGCTTTAGTTATCCGTTTGGTGAAAAATAGATACTGGATATTTCTGGATCCTCGATTAGAAGCACGAATATTCTCCCCCTGCCAAGGGGGAGTACCCTGACGTTTTAAGTCAAGGGGAGGGGGTAAGCCTACAGACCGCTAACTACTAATAACCCTTTCTGATAACAAGCAAATAGTCACGGCTGGCGCAGATTTGTAATCTGTGCCAAAGAAATTTAAATAATAATTACAGGTCACGGATTTAAAATCCGCGCCAACAACAGGACTAATGACCGCTGACTAATGCATAATAACTAATTCTCAGCCCTCCATGTTTTTATCAGTTAAATAAGGGAATTATCAATTTGATAATCTTTTTAACAGGTTAAAATAATTATGCAATGTTGTAAGTCTCATAAAATTAATGTGTTGTACAGTTTGTTTCTAGGGATTATGGTTTTGGTACCAATCTTGACACCTTTAATACCGAAAAAAGAGGTTAAAACTGAAACTTGAGTATTTATCTTACTAATTTTTAAAAAGTTTATTATGAAAAAATTAATTGTAATTGTAATGTTAATGGTTGGGTTTTCAGCAATTCATCCTTTGTATGCGCAGGAAGAGACAAACAAAGCTCAAAAGGAGAAGGTGAAAACCGAACAGAAGGCTACTCAGGAGACTGAAAAAGCAGTAAAGGAAGTTCAGAAAGAAAAAGTGAAAGCCGAACAACAAGCCGGCAAGGAAACTAAAAAAGCTACACAGGAGGCTACCAAAGAAACTGAGAAAGCTGTGAAGGAGGCTGACAAGAAAAAAGAAAAAGCAGTTCAGGAAACCTCTAAAAAGAAGGAAGAAGCGGTAAAGGAAGCCGAAAAGAAAAAGAAGAAATGATCTAAGTTACTATTATATACCAATTTCTCGACAGGTAACTTACAACCAGGGGGCAGCTTTTACAGCTGCCCTTTTTTGTTTACAGTCAAAGGATGGAAGTGCTACATTTGACTGAACGGTAAGTTAAATACTATATTTACTAACTTTAAAACTGAATCGCACAGATGACGTAATGATGACATAATGTTGGCGCAACCAAACCAACACTTTAGAATTAGTTTTGTTCTGAACAAATAAATAAAAAAAAATGAAGAACAAAAATTTATCAAAAAGAGTAAAAGAATTAAGAAATAGAAAAGGAATGTCTCAAGAAATACTTGCAGAAGAATCTGGATTGAGCTTAAGAACTATTCAACGGATTGAAAATGGTGAAACTGAACCAACAGGAGATACTCTTAAAAGACTATCCAATGCCTTGAACGTTAATCCTGACGAATTAATTGATTGGACAATAAAAGAGGACAAAGGCTTTTTGACATTTCTAAACCTATCTGCTCTAACATTTATATTCTTTCCATTGCTTGGAATATTGGTGCCATTTATAATGTGGACATCAAAAAAAGATAAATTAAAAGACATCAATAAAATTGGTAAGGATTTAATCAACTTTGAGATAACATGGGCAATTATGCTGTTTTTTATTCCATTTTTATTATTCATTTTAGCAAAAATCGGAATATTCAAAAGTGTTACTTTTAGTACAATTTTAATTACTTTTATAGTTCTGTATCTCTTGAATATTATATTAATAATTTTCAACACACTACAAATACACAATGAAAAAGACGTAGTGTACTATCCGAAAATTAGATTTTTAAGAAAATAATAGTTGATGTAAAAAAGCCAGCGTACAACAATTAAGCGTTCGGGTGGTTGGCACGACCCCCCGCTAGTGCGCGATTGTATCGCGTACCTTAAAGAATAAAAACACACACGATGAAATCGTGCGGTAGCGAGGAGCCAATTTATTGCAAATATGTACTATACCGAGTTAAATAAAAAGAGCCGATGGGAGGCAATGGCCTACCGGGATGAGTTGGTGGATGGCAAGCCCCGTTACCGTTGGTATAAACTGGCTTTAAACTCGGTTTATATGATTTCGGGGTGCGACGATAAATTTGATATTGACCATTGCGATTTCAGTGATTTAACTGTTTGGTTTGATGCCGTTGAATGGGTAGCGCAAAACGACCCCGGGGCTCTGCAACATATAATGAGCGAACGCAATCCTGCGGTTACCGATATTGTAAAACAAAAATTACTGGATGGTTTAAGCAGGCTGTCGTATTATAAATCGTGCCAAATTGTACAAAAGTACCTGGTTTCGTACCCCGTACCCGAAGAACGAACCCTAAAACGCTACAAAGAAAAAGCCATAAAGGAGATTAACAGCTCGGTGGTTTCAACAATGAAAAACACATGTGAATGGCTGGAAAAGCTTAAAGCAGAAAAAACGGAAATGCTTTTTAGCGAAGACAACAAAAAACGCCAGGCCCTGAGTGTTTTATTAAATATCGATTTCTTTTTACACGACGAGCAACTGGACAAAAGCCTTAACTTTATGGAGTGGATGCACATTAATGCACCCGACCAACTAAAAGAATTATTTTTGTTTGAAATAAGCCTGGAAATAAAAGAACAATTACTTCAGAAAATCAGCAATGCTGAGTTATACCGTTTGCACACCTTTATTAATAAAACTATTACAGTAAAATCAACCAGGTTTTACTACGAAGTACCCCCATATATACCTGACCCACGCGATACCTTAAGTCAGTTTATCGATATGGACGACGATTAAACTCATTGCGGCTGGAGCGAATTTGTCGCATAGCGATTCTTCTCCCCTTGGTGCGGAACAATCCCCAAGGGGCACAAAACAATCCCCAAGGGGCGCGTTTCAAAAATACGGGGGGAAATGCCGGATAACCGGGTAATTTTTACAAACAATCTTTCCAGGGAGTCGTGGAATAAAAAAAACACCTGTAAAACAAAGTGCTTTTTAAAAAAAGTTCCTTCTCAGGCCTCGTCGGCAGCAGTTATTTCAGTTTTTAACTCGTTTATCTTATTCTCAGGATTGTAACCTTTATCGGTTAACCGTTGTGTGTTTTGTTCGAGCAGTGTAATCATCTGCACTACAAAGTCACGTTTTTTAGATTTACTTTTATTGCCCATTTTTAAATAGTTTTTATGATTATTTAATCATTTTAACTTTGAGCCACCTGTAAGCTTTCCAGGGCCGGGTGGCTCTTTTATTTTAATTCCGGGGAATCAGAAATTCATAATTGTATAAAGTGTTTTGTTTGTCAGGTTCATCTTAAAACTAAAGGTTTAAAAGTGTTCGACAGTATTTTATGTTTGCATCTGCGATATATTGAATTTGGAAATACAAGTCAATAGAAAAATTGTGTTCGTGTTGTATAACATATTCCGGCTTTACGACGGGGCACCCTGCATCCAGTATCCAATATCCAGCATCAAGTTACGAATGCACCATTAGTTGCACAGATTAGTAAAATAACTTGCTTTCTTTGCCCCTCTATAAGTTAAATCAGGTTAAAAATGAAAGCACTAAATATAGGCGACTTAGATATTAAACTTCCCATTATTCAGGGAGGAATGGGCATTGGTATTTCCATGTCGAAACTGGCTGCTGCTGTAGCTAACGAAGGTGGGGTAGGAGTAATAGCTTCCGTGGGGCTGGGAATGTTTGAGAAAAACTATGCCAAAGATTTTGTCGATGCAAATATCAGGGGATTAAAACGCGAAATCCGTGCGGCAAGGGAGAAAACAAATGGTATTATCGGGGTAAACATTATGGTTGCACTTACCAACTTTTCCGATATGGTAAAAACTGCCATTGCCGAAAAAGCGGATATTATTTTTTCAGGTGCCGGGCTACCAATGAATTTACCGGAATACCTGACAAAAGGCTCGACAACAAAACTGGTACCTATTGTTTCATCGGGCAGGGCTGCTGAAATTCTCTGTAAAAAGTGGAAACAGTTGTACGATTATCTCCCCGATGCGTTTGTGGTAGAAGGCCCTAAAGCGGGTGGCCACCTGGGATTTAAACGTAACCAATTGGATAACCCCGATTTTGCACTTGAAAAGCTGGTACCCGATGTTGTTTCGCACGTAAAACCGTTTGAAGAACAATATAACGTTAGTATCCCGGTAATTGCAGCAGGTGGAATTTATACCGGCGAAGACATAAAGAATATTATGGACCTTGGTGCATCGGGGGTACAAATGGGAACCCGCTTTGTTACAACCAACGAGTGCGATGCTTCAGACAAATTTAAGCAGACATATATCGACTCGACCAAAGAGGATATGGAGATAATCCAGAGCCCGGTTGGAATGCCTGGTCGCGCAATTCATAACGATTTTATTGAAAGAATTAGCCGTGGCGAGAAAAAGCCGGTGAAGTGTCCGTACAAATGTTTAAGAACCTGCGATTTTGAAAAAACACCCTATTGCATTTTTGCCGCTTTAATGAATGCAATGAAAGGAAACCTTAAAGGTGGTTATGCTTTTGCCGGTTCGAATGCTTTTATGACAAAAAAAATTATTTCGGTAAAAGAAACTTTCGATTCAATTATTAGCGAATTTAAAGTGGCCGTAGAGCGGAGATAGACGTTTCTGGATTCTGGATGTTAGTCACTGGATATTAGATTACGGTTGTTCCTAATGACCAGTGACTAATGACCTTTTTCTGCCTCCACCTTCGTCTTACTGCTTCTAACTTCCTACTCCATCAACTTCTTATACTTAAACCTCTTCGGCGCTTCGCCTCCCATTCGTTTTTTGCGGTTCTCTTCGTATTCCGAAAATGAGCCTTCGAAAAAGTAAACCTGCGAGTCGCCTTCAAAGGCAAGAATGTGGGTCGCAATGCGGTCGAGGAACCAGCGGTCGTGCGAAATAACAACGGCACAGCCTGCAAAGCTTTCTAGTCCTTCTTCGAGGGCACGCAGTGTATTTACGTCAATATCGTTGGTAGGCTCGTCGAGCAGCAGCAGGTTCCCTTCCGATTTAAGCGCCAGTGCCAAATGCAGCCGGTTTCGCTCACCGCCCGAAAGCACACCGCATTTTTTTTCCTGGTCGGAACCCGAGAAGTTAAAACGCGAAACATAAGCACGGGCATTTGCCTGTTTGTTGCCCAGCATAATGGTTTCCGTACCACCAGAAATCACTTCAAAAACCGATTTGTCAGGATTTATAGCTTTGTGGGTCTGGTCTACATAACTTACTTGTACCGTGTCGCCAATTTCAATGGTTCCGGCATCGGCTTCCAGTTGTTTCATTATTAGTTTAAAGAGGGTGGTTTTACCGGCGCCGTTGGGGCCAATAACGCCAATAATTCCGGCAGGAGGTAATTTAAAACCGAGGTTTTCAAAAAGCACCCGGTCGCCAAATCCTTTTGATACACCCTCCATTTCTACCACTTTATCGCCAAGCCTTGGTCCATTGGGGATAAAAATTTCCAGCTTTGCCTCTTTCTGTTTTTCATCTTCGTTCAGCATTTTGTCGTAGGCACTTAAACGGGCTTTGCTTTTTGCGTGGCGTGCCTTGGGTGCCATTCTCACCCATTCAAGCTCACGTTCAAGTGTCTTCCGGCGTTTGGAGTGCCCTTTCTCTTCCTGCTCCAGGCGTTTTGCTTTTTGTTCGAGCCACGAGCTATAGTTCCCTTTCCATGGTATTCCTTCGCCGCGATCGAGTTCCAGTATCCATCCCGCAACATTGTCGAGGAAGTAGCGGTCGTGGGTGATGCAGATAACCGTTCCCTTGTACTGGTCGAGGTGTGCTTCCAGCCAGAGGATACTTTCAGCATCGAGGTGGTTGGTAGGCTCGTCGAGCAGCAGCACATCGGGCTCTTTCAATAATAAACGGCAAAGCGCCACGCGGCGTCGCTCACCACCAGATAGTTCGCTTATGGATTGTTCATTGGGCGGGCATTGCAAAGCATCCATTGCACGCTCCAGTTTTGTGTCAAGGTTCCAGGCATCAAGCTGGTCGATTTTTTCTTGCAGTTGTGCCTGTTCCACCATTAGTTTATCCATTGCATCAGGATTTTCATAAACCTCGGGCAATCCGAATTCCTGGTTAATCTCTTCGTAACGGGCCAGAACATCAACTGTCTCCTGCATTCCCTCTTTAACCACTTCAATTACCGTTTTCGACTCATCCAACTGTGGCTCCTGCTCCTGCAGCCCAACCGAATAGTCCGGTGCAAAAACCAGCTCGCCGTTAAACGATTTGTCCTGCCCGGCAATTATGCGTAGCAGGGTAGATTTACCTGAACCGTTTAATCCGATTATGCCGATTTTAGCTCCCAGGAAAAACGAAAGTGAAATGTCTTTAATAACTGTTTTGTTAGGCGGGTAGGTTTTACTCACCTTATACATGGAGAAAATTATCTTTTTATCGTCGCTCATTTTGTTCGTATTTGTTTAGTAACAAAAATACAACAGATTGTGAAACTGAAAAATTGAAACTGCTAACATACTTCCTAACAACAAACACTGAACTGAAAAACTACAACGCTTCCAGCTCCTCCCGGTAATCGTACTGCAAATCTTCGTGCAACATCGAAATTACTTTCTGAATACGTTTTACCTGGTTAATGTACATGTTAAAAACCACCCGGCTCGATTTGTAATTCAGCCTCGATGCTTTCATTTTTTTACAGAAATAGAGGAGCATTTCAATTTCGGTTTCCTTTTTACCTGAAAAACGGATGTATTTGTTGGTAGTTCGCAAAACTTTGCGCAGGGTTTTCTTGGCAAGATAAAAACTGCTTCGGTTGAGGCTTAAAAACTGCAGGTCGATTTCTTCTTTTACCTGCCTGATGTATTCTTCTTCGTTATAAGCCTCAAAAAGCAGGTAGCTTAATAATTCCTTGTTCTCCTTTTTGTATTTCGCAAGCCGGAAAATTACTTCCTGCAGCTCTTCAGAGGGTAGGGTTTTGAGTTCCTTTTTTATGTTGCTAATCGAGGCAATATCCATAATTTATACATAAGAATCCAGTTAAATATTCTTTCCTGTTCTACCAATTACAGTTTCAATCCACAAAATACATAAAATACGGGATAAACTACAACGAGACAGTTTTGCAGGAAAAAAAGAACAGTTTACAGCTCTTTTGTTGCCGATTGCTGAATTAAAAAATAACGTAACGGCATGTTAAATATATTTGATACAGAAACTTTAAACAATTATTATCATGAAAACAAAATTAATTCTTTTAAGCATTTGTGTAGCAATACTAAGCATGGGTGCTACAGCAAAAATTAAAGACGGAAAAGCGTTAACAGGAAACTCATTAACCGATTTTGGAAAATATACTATTACCAAATCGGATGCACCAATGGTTTACAAAAACGAAGTTCTTAAAACATTTGATTTAACCTATGAAAATACTACTAATCCGGTACGTATAGGTGTTGTTTGCGAAGACGAGTGTACAACTTATATTGTACGTACAGAAGAGTTTGAGGTTGAATATGCATGTAGAAAAGGAGTTTTTGGTGTTAAAAAAATTGAAAAACGATTCCAGGAGCTTCCCAAAGAGGAGATGGATCTGAAATTGAATAAGGTAAGTTATTATGCCCAGCGGGTAATTTGCGGAAGCAATAAGAAGTGTGAAGATGATTTACTGGGATTGATTGCCTGCTATTTCCCTGATTTGATTAACGAAGATTATCAGGCAAGTTTTTAAAAAGACTTTAATTAAACAGCGCAATTTTTTTCATAGAAGTATGGAAATCGAAAATCCCCGCCAGAGGGCGGGGGTTTTTCTTTTGAAAAAATGAAGGATTTATAACAGATAGCGGAGATATTCTGCAACACAAAGCCCTGTGTTTAGCCAGCACGGGTTTTTTCAGTGAAAAGCAAAAACCAGGGTGCGAAACTGAAGTTTTGGTCTGCAAAAGCCCGTTTTTATTCTACATAATGTTGTCTGACTGAATTCATAAAATTTAATATGTATTATCTTTAAAGATTACTGGCAAAAAGCCAAAATAAAAACTGTGAAAGAGAAATCAACAAATCGGTGGTCGTTAAAAAGAGTGATGATGCACGTGCTTTTCTGGCTGTTTTATGTGTTGTTTTTTGGCTCTATTTATGGGAAATACGGCAACAATTACAGTTGGTATATGCTCGAGTCGTTATGTATGTTGCCTTTTGTAATGCTTGCAACCTATATTACTATTTATGGTATTTTACCCTTTTATCTAAAAAACAGGAAACCGGTTATTACCGTTGTGCTGGTAATAACACTATTGTTTGCAGTTACCCTGGGCGAACGCATTTTCCTGCGCAAACTCAACTCATTGCCGGTTACTTTCGATACACTTTTTGGAGTAACTTTTCTGTATTTATTGCTCGAAACAAATTTTATGGTCGCCATTGCTTTTACCATAAAGTTTATTAAAAAGTGGTTCGAACAACAGCAGGAAAAACATGAAATGGAAAAAAGAAACCTTGAAACAGAACTTAATCTTTTAAAATCTCAATTACACCCACATTTTTTGTTTAATACAATGAATAACCTTTATGCGCTTTCGCTTGAAAAATCGACAAAAACATCAGAAGGGATAGCAAAAATATCAGATTTACTGCATTCGGTTTTATACGAATGTAACGAACTGGAAATACCTCTCGAGACAGAAATTAAGCTGATTGAGAACTATATTGATATTGAGAAAATGAGGTACGGCGACAGGTTAAAAATTAACTTTAACGTTAGCGGACCTGTCGAAAAAATGAAAGTTGCCCCCATGATGCTGTTTACTTTTGTTGAGAATAGTTTTAAACATGGCAGCAGCAAAGAGCCAGATAATCCGTACATTAAAATCGATTTGGAAGTGGCAGAAAACGAACTTCATTTCCGAACCGCAAATAGTAAACCTAAGGAAATATTGGTTGAAAATAAAAACAAAAAAGGAGGGATAGGGTTAAGTAATTTAAAAAAACGACTGGAAATTATTTATGGTAAAAATTACGAATTAAATTTTGATGACAGGGAATGTTGTTACAATGCATGCCTGAAAATCAGAAAATAAATAAAAGGTAACGGGGAAATAATTTTAGTTTTTATATTGAGTGACAGTTAAGTGAATAAGCTATTGTACGATAACAAAATCTTGTACCGGGGAACCAGGCATACATTATTTTTTATATTGACGGTAACGTTGTTCAGCGTAATACTTTATGCGCAGAACGGCACAAATAGCTTTATTCATACTTTTAGGATTACTTTCCTGAATGCCTTGTTCTTTTTTAGTTATGCTTATATAACGATATTCCTTTTGATTCCTGAATTTATAATAAAGCAAAAAATTGTATGGTTTATACTAATGTTTACGCTGGTCGGTGTTGGGCTGTCGGCCCTTAAACTAGTGGTATCCGATTATATTTTTTACGCTTCAATTTCTCCCGAGAATATATCGAAGAGCGGCATTATGAACCTGCGTTTTATCGTAGTGAATACAAAAGACATGAGTTTTATTGTTGCCCTGCTTTGCCTTGCCAAATATGTAAAGGATTATTTGTATGCCGAGCGAATCAGAAGCAAACTAGAGGTTCAGAACAAAGAGGCACAGGGTAAACTGTTACAATCGCAATTCGACCCGCATTTCATGTTTAACACAATAAATAACCTGTATGCGTTATCGTTGCTTAATCCATTAAAAACCAAAGAAGTTATAAGCAGAATTAAAATTGTTTTACATTACATTATTGAAGAAAGCCAAAAAGAATTAGTAAATCTTAACGACGAAGTTTTATTGGTTGAAAACTATATTCAATTAGAAAAACTCCGGTACGGGAAGCGGCTAAAGGTTGATTACCGGACTGATGGGGATATTAAAGATTTCAGGATACCACCTATGATATTGTTTTTTTTGGTAGAGAATTGTTTTAAACATGGCAGCAGCCTCGATGCCGGAAATCCATGGATAAACATCCTTGTAAAAAGCGAACCCGGAAAGATTGTACTATCAACCGTTAACAGCAAGCCGGTAAGCGCATTGAACCAGGACTCGGATAAAACAGAGGGACAGGGTTTTAAAAATTTAAGAAAGAGACTCAATATTATCTATAAGAAGGATGGGTATAATTTGATTATTAACGATGAAAAAGAAATATTTAGCGCCACATTATCATTAAAAGAACAAATTGAAACTGGGCAAAAAAAATATCGATAACAGGGAAATTATTTTACACTCCATTTTTTGGTTCTTGTGGATAGTTTCGTTTACATTCATCCAATCGCTGGGAGAAGGAACCCGAGCCTGGTTTGTTTGGTTAATGTATTACGTTATTACTTTACCTGTTTTTATTGCACATACTTATTTAATTGCTTACTGGCTGGTTCCTGAAACTTTTTTTAAAAGAAAATATTTGCATTTGGCTTTGGGCTTTTTAATACTGCTTATATTTTTTTCTGTAATAGAGTTAATAGTAAGCAACGAGTTGGTATTTAAAGTGTTTGCCCCTGAAAAAGCTTTCAGCCCCGGATATTTAAACCTTCAGAATATTTTAATCAGCGGCGTTGGTAACCACTATATTATATTGGTGTTTTTGGCCATCAAAGCAGGCCGATCGTGGTATTCGGCCGAAAGCATGAAAGAACAGCTGATGCAAACGAAAATGGAAACAGAACTTGAAATTTACCGATATCAGCTTCAGCCTAAAATGATATTGACTTTAATTCAGGAACTGGAAAAAATATCATCGGAAAAACAGGAGGTTGCACCGGAAATGATTGTTAAAATTTCAAATTTTTTAAATCGCTTTTTATTCGAAGGAAAAGAAGCATTAATTCCGTTACAACTGGAAGTAAAACTAATGGATGAGTTTTTTGAAATTCATAAACAGGCGCTTGGAGAAAAACTCACGAGTAATTTTATTGTAAGCGGAAACATTAAACCGATAGTAATTCCGCCGCTTTTACTACTTCCATTCATAAACAGCGCAATAAAATTGATGTACGAGTGTAACAATTCGTTCGAAAGTACAGTCATTATAAAAGCGGAGAAGAAATATCTTCTTTATTCTTTTTCATTTTGGAGTGAAAGTGAATTTAACCTGGCAGACGATGAAAATAGTGAAATAACAAGGAGAAGGCTGAATTACAGTTTCCCCGGGAAACACAGGCTGGTAGAAAACATCGATAATAATTTCAGAGAATTTAGTTTAGAGATTTTTATCTGAAATTTGTAATGAAACAAAATAGTCAGTACTAATTTTTTAAGCTGGCAAAACAGAAAACAAAAGCTAATTCGTATTTACCATGAAAACAAAATGCCTCGTTATTGATGATGAGCCTCTCGCGCGTGATTTAGTGCGAAGCCACATTGAAAAACTCGAAAATTTTGAAATTGTAGCTGAGTGTGGCGATGCTATGAAAGCTATGCAAGAACTACGAAACCATAAAGTTGACCTCATGTTTATGGACATTCAAATGCCCCAGATTACCGGTATTGAATTTCTGAGAACATTAAAACATCCTCCAAAAGTTATAATAACTACTGCTTTTCGCGAGTATGCCCTCGACGGATTTGAACTGGATGTTGTCGATTACCTGTTAAAACCAATAACGTTCGAGCGTTTCCTTAAATCGGTAAATAAATATTACCAGGTAACGCAGGAAGAAGCGCCTAATAACAATTCCATTTCGTATACGGCTCGCCCTGATGAAGCTTTTATTTATGTGAAGGAGAATAAAAAAGTGGTTAAAGTACATTTAAACGAAATTCTGTATATTGAAGGATTAAGCGAATACGTTCAGATTTACACCGACAGCAGAAAAATTGTAACAAAAACCAGCATGACCAATATGGAAGATAAACTTCCTGATTCAGGTTTTATGCGTATTCATAAATCGTTTATTGTTTCATTAATCAAAATAGAGGCATTTACATCGCACAGCATCGAAGTTCCGGGGAAAGAATTGCCCATTGGCAGAAGCTATAAAAACTCTGTTCTCGAGGCGCTGCAGGTGCAGGGTGAATGAGAATAATACTGATTACTGCTACTGAACATTGCTACTTTCTTCTTCGAAAAGTTCCCAAAGCCTGAGGATACCAGTGCCCGGATGCAGCGATTTTATGGGTGAAAGCCCCAACCGGTTCCGGCGGATTCTGTTAACAGCCTGTAAATTTGTTTTTAATCCTTTTTTTATTTGAATGGAATGAACCGTCAACGCAATTACCGTTTTTAGCGTAGTTGCTCTTACCCGAATGGTGTGTGCCGAGAACTTTGCAGGATGAATATGGATGTACCTTTCGTGATTATTACCTTCTTTTATAAGCCACTCCGAACTGTCCGACAACCTGATTTTTTTATAATTCGGAGCATCCAGCCAGTATTTGAAAATTTCTTTGTCCAGTAAATCGGTTTGTTCGAAAAAAGTTATGGTTTCGTTACATATTTGCTGTACATCTAAATTGCCCAGGTAAAAATCGATAAGGTTGGTTCCTATGGTTAAAAGCTCTTGCTCAACCAGTTCCCAATTCATGTGTTTCCATCGTTCAATTTCACTTAAAAGAAAATGAAAATGATGCTTATGTGGATTAAATGTTATTGGTGCCGGAATTTTTACTGACATTGCTAAACCTTTTCAAACAAATAGATAAATTTACCACAAATCAGAGAAATGGCACTTCTACCAATAAATAAATACTTTGTTTTTAATAGTGAACTTAAACCTGTTGAAGAATTTGTTCCATCGGAAAACGAGGGAGGTGTTTACGAAGTTATTCGCGTAATGAGTGGTGTACCTTTATTTCTCGACGACCACCTGAGCAGGTTCAATACTTCGGCAAAAATTGCAGGAAAAACAATATTATTCACACCACAACAGGTAAAGCAGTACCTGGAAAACCTGATTGAACATAACAGGATTGTCGAAGGAAATATTCTGCTTTCATGCAAAACAAACCTGAAAGCATTTTTTATCGCTCATAAGTATCCTACTGAAGATGAATATAAAACCGGAGTAAAATGTGGTATTCTGGAGGCGGAACGCAATAATCCCAATGCCAAACTATTCCAAACTTCAGTAAGAAAGAAAGCCAACCAATTAATTAAAGAGAACAGGTTTTACGAAGTGTTACTGGTCGACCATTTGGGAAAAATTACAGAAGGCAGCCGGTCTAACCTTTTTTTTATTAAAGGTGATAAAATTATTACGCCACCGCCGAATAAAGTTTTATTGGGAATTACCAGGCAAAAAACATTGTTGTGTGCGCAAAAACTTGGTTTTAATGTGCTCGAGGAAGAAGTACTGTATAACAATGTTGACAGTTTTGATGCAGTATTTATTACCGGTACTTCTCCTAAAATATTGCCGGTCAGGGATATTGGTGAAGTGTCGTTTAATACAGAAAACAGAATTCTACGTTCGCTGATGAACGAATTTGATATAATAATTAAAGAGTATATAAAAAACGCTTAAACGGTTTTAGTTTACAATCTGTCTTCCAAAATTTTTCTGATCTCGTTAAAGTCGATATCTCCTTTTTCTCCAATTTTATAACCACGCTCTTTAAACCTGTCGCTAATTTTTGTGATTGTTTCACCCGGTACATTATAATCGGGCAGGGTAGTGGGAACTCCCATCGATTCGAAAAACTCAACGGTTTTTGTAATGGCTGCATCAATTTTCTCATCGACAGAGCCATTTGTAATCCCCCAAATTCGTTCGCCGTACTGCATGATTTTTTCTTTTTTATTGTTCCTTTTTACCTGCATCATTCCAGGTAAAACTATTGCCAGCGTTCTGCCATGGTCAATACCATGAAAGGCAGTTAATTCATGTCCTATCTGGTGTGTTGCCCAATCCTGCGGTACACCGGTGGCAATTAATCCGTTTAACGCCATGGTGGCGCTCCACATAAAGTTTGCTGCTGAATCGTAATCATTCCTGTCGGCCAGTACTTTTGGGCCTTCTTCAATCAAAGTAGTTAATATACTTTCGGCAAAACGGTCCGGGATAGGCGAGTTAACCTGGTAGGTTAGGTACTGCTCCATAACGTGCACAAAAGCATCTACAATACCGTTGGCTACCTGTTTGTCGGGCAAAGTGAAAACACATTCCGGGTCGAGTATTGAAAATTGCGGCATTACCAAAGGCGAACTAAATGCCATTTTTTCCTGTGTCGAAACACGTGTGATAACGGAATTTCCATTCATTTCGGAACCTGTAGCAGGTAGAGTTAAAACAGCTCCAATGGGCAGTGCTTTTTCAACTGTTCCGCCTTTTACAAGAATATTCCACGGATCGCCATTTTCGTAAAACATTGCTGCGGCAATAAATTTTGTGGCATCTAAGACCGAACCTCCACCCACCGAGAGCAGGTAGTCAATATTTTCTGTTTTTACCAGTTCTACAGCTTTCATGCAGGTTTCGTAATGCGGATTTGGCTCAATACCTCCAAATTCCAGAAGATCATAACCAGCTAATGCATTTTTTACCTGGTCGTACACACCGGTACGTTTTATGCTTCCTCCACCATAGGTTAACAGGATTTTGCTATTTTCAGGAACTTCGTTTGCCACGTTTGATATGGTCTCTTTTCCAAAAATGATTTTTACCGGATTTTTATACTCAAAATTGTACATGGTAGTAGTTTTATTCTGTTCATTTGTAATAACAACAAAAAATAAGAAATTTTGATGACAAAAGCATAAATAATGTTACGTAAATCAAAACAGGCAATTAAATCTGATTTTAAGAGAGATATTCCGGAGTACTGCGACGAGGCAATACTGGATATTCTGAAAAAAAGAGACCATTATCAACCCGAGGCCGCTCAACTGGCCATTCAGGAGGCAATAAAAAGAGGTTTAATTAATTCTGAGCAGGATTTGTTTGCAGAAGAATATCAGATTCAACCTTTGAGATTTTCAGTGTTTCCTATAATAGAGGATGAGAAAAATCGAAACAGAATCAGAAGAAGCATTGCCCGGGTACTGGTAATTTGCGGTGCACTACCTACTGTTTGGGGAATTGTTAAATTGAATGAAAATGAGATAATTGAAGGTAGTCTGGTATTATTATTCGGGCTTTTATGGATTTATTTGACGGCCCGACTGATGAAAAAGCACAACAGAATCAATGTGTATCTGATGTTTGGTGCCCTTTTTATTTCAGCCATATATTTAACGGGGACCATTTTTATTACCGGAAACATTACTTTTATAGATGTTTTTATTCCTGTTGTTATTGCTGCTTTAACTGTTTACGGTTTGCTTTTTATGGGCCGATTGGCAGATAAGAAATAAATCAATTCGTCTATAAAAAACTGGGGTTTATCGAAATAAACGTGTAACCTTTTGGTTTGATAAGTACTTTTGAATCATCAAAAATTAAAGCCATGAGACTTATTATTCTTATTTCACTAATTCTTACATTTTCGATAAGCGCTTTTGCTCAGTCTGACGAGGATTGGGATTCGAAAGAATATCGCATTAGAGACTTTTCAGAAATATATCTTCGGGGAGGTTATAAAGTTTTCTTGAAACAGGGCGATGAGGTTGGATTAACTGTTAAAGTAACCGATGATGATGTTTTCGATCATTTAACCGTCGAGAACTCGGGCGACGAGCTTAGGTTGGTAATGTGTAAAGATTACATTAATTACGACAGGGTAAGGCTATACATTACATTTAAAGAACTGGAATCGTTAAAAGTAGAGGGCGGATTGAACCTTCGTACCAGCGGTTACCTCGATTTAAATGATTTTTTGTTACACGTTGAAGGTGGCGCCAAAATTGAAATGGATATGAAAGCAGATGATGTAGAGATAATTGGTGAAGGCGGCGTACTTATTGAACTGGATGGCGTGGCTGATGCTTTAATTGTTAAACTTTCCGGCGCAGGCCATGTTGACGCAGATGAGTTAAAAGCAAGAGATGTAAAATTTAAAATTGAAGGTGTTGGCACTGGTAGTGTTTTTGCCACTGAAACACTTTATGCTAAAATAGAAGGTGTTGGTAAAATTAAATATCGAGGAAATCCAAAGGTAACGAAGAATATTGAAGGATTGGGGTCGGTAAAATGCGATTAATTCAATACTACATACCAACATTCATAGGTTGGTATTTTTTTCCTAAGGTTTGGTTTAGGTTTTATTAAGGCTACTGTTGGGTAGCCTTTTTTTAAGGAGGATATTTAAATTTTGGACAGTGCACATTATAAACCGAGTTAGTCATTTTTGAATATTTGCTGACAGTCTTCAACATGAGAGTAATTCCTAATCCCGGGTAAGTATTTTTATAATGAGTTAGCCACCGGAGTGGTTTTTCTACCTCTTTATCGGCATTGTTGAACCAGGCTGTAATACCCCAAACAGGGTGTTTGGCAGCAATTCGCCTTGCTACCTCACGATCCCACCATCCCTCCAGTTCCTGATCATGTAGTTCGCTCATTTTGCGTGCGTGAGATCTGTTCCAGTTAAAGTTCTGCATATCAAAAAAAATATCACCTTTTTTGTGTGAAGGAAGTGCATTGTATGCCCATAGCTTAACCAACCGCCGGGCAGTAACGGTAAGGCCATACTCCCAGTTTGTACCAAGAATATTATCTTTTACCCATTCTCTTTGCTGATATTTCATTATCTGTTTATTTGCTCATTAATATGATTAATTTGAAATCAATCACCCTTAACAAATTTACAACAGAAATATACCATTGGCAAATAATATGTAACAACAAAAAGGACAAACCTGAATGGCTTGTCCTTTCTGCAGTTATATATTTAAGTTTATTTAAACAGGTTTACATCTATGTTGTCAATTAACAATTCGCGTTTGTTTTTGTCGAATCGAGAGAAGCCACGGTCGAATATGGTATAAGGAATATCAACTTTTTGTGCACTTTTAATGGCAAGTATTGGTGTGCCGGTAATGTCTTCAATGGCTGCTTTAAAAAGCGGATCGTTTTTATCGCCCAGCGGGAAAGTTGCAAACAGATCGTCTTCAACCTCAATGTCAGGTAAAAAGCCATCTTCGAAATCGGTTACACCAACTGAGTTGGCATACCTGATAACAATGGGTTGAACAGCCCAGTTATCAAAATCCTGGTAGTGGCTTTCGCTTTCATAAATATCTTCAGGTTTTAATGTGATTGAGGCTGTATATTTCCCGTAGGTTGTTTCACCAACCGTAGTAACACTCATATACGGATTCAAGCCTGTAATAGTTAACTCCGATGCCGAAGCAGTTCCTGAGCCGGTAAGAATATGGATATTATCCAGTCCCAGTTTCAACGGAACAGTTTTATCAAAATTTACTTCAATCTGGCTCATAATCTGTTTCGATTCCCAGTAACTGTGATACTTGTCGTTCCATACAAATTTTACCAACCGGCTGTTATCGTTAACAACATCAAGCGGAGCTACCGAACTGCATAAATGTTGTGCTGCAGATACTGTTCCTCCCGGGTTGTAACGCAAATCGAATACATAATCGGTAACCTGTGCATCAATCATAGTCTGAAGTGCAGAGTCTATTGCAAAATTGTAGTTGTCAATATACTGGGCATAAAATATGTATCCTATTTTATGTCCATCGTGTTCAACAATACTTGTTTTTACAACCGGGTTAAGCTCTAACTCCCCGGCCGTTAAATTAACTGTTGATCCTGTTGATATTCCACCGTCACCAAGTATTCCAAGAGTTACCGACATACTCGAGCTGAATAACAGATCGCGGTAATTATTTTCTGTAATTGCTGCATTGTTCATTTCAACAATTAAATTGCCCCTTTCAATTCCGGCTTCAGCTGCAGGTGTACCTGGATAAACAAATTCCACAATGGCAAATACATCGCCCGTATTCTGGAATTTCCCAAATGCCAGCGACCAGCCATACGATGTTTCTTTACCTTCAAAACTGTTTTCAAGTGCCTCTGCATCATCGGTTGCATACGACCATTTGTCTTTTTCTTTGTATAACAGTTTATCGAAATAATCCATTGAATTAAATTCGTAACGGTAGTCAATATCAGGTAATTTATCGTACCATAAATAAACATCCTCCATTACTTCTTTCATAAATTTATTAACATTTCTGGTTAACTCCGGCGCCATTTGTTCTTCCGGGTCAATTGGTTCTTCTCCACAACCAACTATAATTCCTGAAGCAATCAACAATAGGAAAAATAATTTAATCAGATTTTTCATACCTTAATTTTTATTTCTGAACATTTAATACTCACAATTTGCAAGTGTACAAAAATAATTCCTAATTTTCTTCAGGATATTCAATTCGAATGTGATAAATATTAATTAGCTTTTGTAACAACACTTCTTTAATGGTGTAAATGTCGTTAAATGTCAGTTCCGAGCGGTCGAGCTGTTTATCTTCAATTTTCTGATCAATCATAGTATTTATCAGTTCCTGTAGTTTTGGATAGGTTTTCTCATTTAAACTTCTCGATGCCGCCTCAATGCCATCAACCAGCATAACCACTGCGGCTTCTTTTGATTTGGGTAACGGACCTGGATACATAAATGATACTTCATCGACTTTTTCTTCAGGATTCTCCTGTTGATGTTTCAGGTAGAAATATTTTGCCTTGGTAGTTCCGTGGTGGGTTGCAATAAATTCGATAACCGGTTCGGGAATTTTATGTTTCTGTGCCAGCTTAACCCCGTTTTTTACATGGTCGATAATAATTTCTGCACTTTTCAAATGACTCATTTTATCGTGCGGATTCATGCCAACAGCCTGATTTTCGATAAAAAAGTTAGGCCTGGCAATTTTCCCAATATCGTGGTACAACGCACCGGCACGCACCAAAAACGGATTCCCTCCAATTTTTAGTATAACCTCTTCGGCAAGGTTTGCAATTTGCATAGAGTGCTGAAAAGTACCGGGAGCTTCTTCTGATAATTTACGAAGCAAGTGCTGATTACTGTCTGATATTTCAATTAAGGTAACATCGGAAATAAAACCAAAAATTTTCTCGAATATGTAAACTAAAGGATACACCAGTAAGATAAATAAACTGCTGATAGCAAACCACTTTAACATTTTGAAATTAAACAGAACAAAAGACCCTTCGTGAATGAGGTTGAGCGCCGTATAAACAAGAATATAGGTTAGTAAAACCCATAATGTAGCCAGCACCAGATGTACCCGGCGGTGCATTTTATTCAGGCTGAATACAGCTACAATACCTGCCGATACCTGGATTAAAATAAATTCGTAATTATTTGGCGCATAAAAGCCAATTAAAAGGGTGGTTATTACCAACATAAATATTGCAGTCCGCGAATCGAAAAATGTACGTGTAACGATTGGGAAAATAGCCAAAGGAACGATGTAAATATGCAGATTTGGAAACGAGTTGATAAAACCTGCGATTAGTATCATTGTGACCATAAAAAGCAGTAAAAATATCAGTTTGCTGTATTGTGCAAGAATATCGCGCCGGTAAATGTACAGGAAGGCAAAAATAAGACCAAGTAAAATAAGAATAAGAAGTACCTTTCCGGCAGAAACCATATAACGGTTGATGCCTTTTACGCGGTCTTTTTCGAAACTCGCTTTAAGCGATTCCAGAATCTGGAATTTTTCACTGTCGACAATCTCCCCCTGCAATATTATCCGTTCGCCAATCTGTACCATTCCCCTGGTGGAAGATATGTTCTGTTTAATCATTTCTTCTTCTTTACCTGTAGTTTCTTTGTCGAACTCAAGGTTGGCGTCTATGTAATTTTCCATCCGGAGGTTACTTAGCCATTCTGCGCTTTCAGTATATTGGCTAAGAAGCTCTGTTTTAACCTCGTTTATTGAATTATAAGCTGTTTTTTCTGAAAATAAATTAGCCGCTTCAATTTTGGTTGCAGAGGTTCCTATTCTTTTTCTTATCTCATTTTTATCCGTCAGCTCGGGATATGTGTCAGCCGAAAACTGGAGGATACCTGTATTGTAAACTAAAACTATACTTTCTTTTAACACGTTAAAGTCCATAGTTCTTTCAGGCTCAACAGTATCTTCAACTATATTCAGGTCGTTTTTAAGTTTCTGTATATTTTTTGATAGTAATGAGGTATCGCAGGTAAAATATGGAATAATGGTTTTTAACTGTTCATTCGTTTCTGTTTCAATCTCCCGGGCAGTTTTTAAAATGGCAAAATCAAACGGGGCAATCAGGTTTTCGTGGCGCCACGGAAATCCTTTCTGATACTCGTATTTAAATTTTGGTTCGCCGGGCAAAATAAAAAACAGCGACACTGCTGTAAGAATAAAAATTGATGCCCGGAAAAATATCCTCGTGTAACTCCTTAGCTTTTCGTAAAATTTGTTCATAATCTGAAATTTCTATAAAAAAGCAACTTAGTCAATAATTGTTAATAACACAGTGTTTTTTCAACTAATGGTTTGAAAATATTAAAATTGCTACTTACTGCACCCCGCAAATTTCTTTTTTTTCATAGATTTGTGTTTACTCAGAAAGCAGTACCTGTTTTACAAAATAAAATTAAGAAATTATTTTTATGAACTACGGCATTTCCAATCTCAGCATAATTCCAGTACGTAAAGAACCCTCTGAAAAAAGTGAGATGGTAACCCAGATTTTATTTGGTGAACATTTCGAAATGCGTGAACAGATGGTTGGCTGGACCAATGTTAAGCTTGAATACGACGGATGCGAAGGTTGGGTTGATACTAAAATGATTACCCCGATAAATGCGAGAACATTCAGTAAAATTGAAAATAATCCCATAGCAATTACATCTGACGTAATTACCATTGTGCCTGTAAACGAAGAGCAGAATCTGATGCTGGTTGCAGGCAGCACCCTTCCGGTTTGGAGACCATATTTAAAACAGTTTTCGGTTATACGCGATACTTATCTGGCAACCGGGGAAGTGGTTTATGGAGAATTAAAAAACCCGCGGGAGATTGCAATACAACAGGCACTGAAATATTTTAATGCCCCTTATTTATGGGGTGGGCGAACACCGTTTGGAGTAGATTGCAGCGGACTATCCCAGGTTATTTATAAAATGATTGGAATTAAACTTCCTCGTGAAGCTCACGAACAGGTAAATTATGGAACAGCAATGAGTTTTGTGGATGAGGCAGAACCGGGTGACCTGGCTTTTTTCGACGATGAAGAGGGAAATATAGATCATGTGGGAATAATCTGGAAGCGGAATAAAATAATTCATGCTTCGGGACAGGTACGTATAGATAATGTCGATCAGTTTGGAATTTTCAACGTCGATACGCAACGATACACTCATGAATTGCGCGTAATGAAAAAAATAATAAACTCAAATGGGACGGACTGAGCTGTTGATATACATTGTAATTATAGTCGTAATCGTCTTTCTTGTTGTCAAATACTGGAAAACCGGACGGAAGCAGTGAGCAGTAATTAGTTGCAAGTAGGCAAATATCCAATATCCAGAATCATGTACAAATACAAATATCCACGCGCCGCATTAACAGTTGATGCAATTGTTACTGTAAAAGAGGCAGGTACCACATTTGTTTTATTAATTCAACGGGGGCAGGAGCCTTTTAAAAACAAGTGGGCTTTGCCGGGCGGATTTATCGATATAGATGAAACGCTGGAAGAAGCGTGTATTCGTGAACTTGAAGAAGAAACCGGGCTGGTAGTAAATTATATGGAACAATTCAGGGCGTACGATGCCATTAACCGCGATCCACGGCACCGTACAATTTCAGTGGTTTATTCTGCTGAATTAAAAGAAAAACAGGATGTTAAAGGAGGTGATGACGCAGCCAGAGCAGAATGGTTCTCATCTGATGAATTACCCGAACTGGCGTTCGACCATTCTCAAATACTTACCGATTTTTTTATAAATAATCATTAGTGTCCGACAAAAGTGAGTTCGTTTGGGAAAGGTGCTCACTTCATTTCATTTCGTTCAGAATGACAGCAAGTTAGATTTTTCGAAGCTATCATAAAAGCCTGTCATTCAGACCCCCGGGACTTCGGGGGAGGAATCGTTCTAATTTTACCGGACACTACTGAAAAATAATTAGAATTTCCACCTCATTTTCACCCAAAGGTCATCGCCCAGTTCCCACCATTTATTAATTACAGAGCGGGCAAAATCGTTGCTGTACTCTGTAAGGAATTCTTTACAAAGCTGCGTTTCCATCCCTTTGTTAGCATTTTTTTTATCAAGTTCCAGCAGTTCGAGGGCACGTTTTTCAATAAAATCGATTTCACCAAAAACTTTCTCTTCGTATTTTGCCACCTCGGGTTCAACTAATTCTTTGCCAATTCCCCAGTTTACCATTGCCAGGCGGTTTGTTCTGCGAAATGCCCATAAAGCCGATTCACGACTGAAATGATCCTGTCCACAAACGCTAAAACTTTCCGGGAGACTCAGGTTACCACAGTAAATGGGAATCCGCGGGCTTAGGCGGGGTACATCAAAACTAAACCACAGGCGTCCGCCAACTTCATCGGGCAAATCGTCGCGCAACTGGGCAATCCACGAGTAAGAACAATACTGAACAGCAATTGGACGATGACGGACGACAATATCTTTTTCAATCGAATTCAACAGCTTCCTCCTATCAGAAGAGAGCCATGGATGTGCAGCAGGACTTACAATTGTATCAACAGTTTCATTCCCATCATCATCCTTCGATTTATTTTTCACCTTCAGGTTACGAATCATTTCAAATTCAGTTCCGTCGTACGTTGCCCGGTAAAGTTCCAGTACCTGCTTGATGCTAACCTGTTTGTCAACTTTCACCGAAAAGGGGAGTTCATCGCTGTCGAAACTCAGGTTCAGGCTGGGTGCCAGTGTATTAAATACGTAATATTCGCGAATGGTAAATGGTTTTGTTCCACTGTATGCTTCCCAGAATTTGAAAGGTTTTTCACCGTCCCAAAATTTAAACTTTTTAGCCACCTCAAACACATTCTCAGAGGCCATAAAGTTGTCTTCATCTTCTAAATCCAACTCTGCAATGCGCGAAATATTGGCCGATATCCCGACATGGTCGTCAGGGATACGTTGTGCAGCCCAAACTCCTCCAATTTTATCCTGTCCTTCGCCAAGAATTTCCATGTGCCACACTTCTTTAGTATCGGCAATGGTAATGCATTCACCGTTATCGCCATATCCGTATTCTTTAATTAATTCACCAATTAATGTAATTGCCTGACGGGCTATAGTGCACCGTTGAAGCGCAATTCGTTCCAACTCTTCAATTAGGAATAATCCATTTTCGTTTTTTAACTCCTTTTTACCACCAAATGTTGTTTCGCCAATGGCAAGTTGCTTTTCGTTTAAACACGGATAGGCTGTATTTAAATAGGCGTAGGTTTCTTTGGCCTCCGGAATTTCACCTCTAAGTTTTAAGTTCTCACTGCTCCAGGCTGTGTGGGTATGCATGGTTCCACTGTAAACTTTGTGAGTAGTGTCGGTTACAAATTTTTGAGCAGGAACAAACTCAAGCCACGTGCGGTAATAAGCATCGCAGGTATGTGCAGTAATTACCGAGCCATCGTCGGTGGCATTTTTACCAAGCATGATGCTGGTGCAGCTTTCGTTACAAATTTCCTTATCTGTTTCCTGCGAAAAAGAAATTGCAGAGATTAATAGTCCAAGAATAGAAAGTATGATAAATCGATTGAACTGTGGCATAATGAAAGAATTTATGAATTAAATCAAAAGTAAATGAAAAGAAAATTAGAACAAAAAAAGATGACATTTGAAATATTGTTCGTACTTTTACGAACAGCGAACAATAAAAGTATGGAAAAAGAAGTTATTAACGAACAGCAGCAAAAACTGGCACGTTACTCAAAAGCACTTGGGCATCCGGTCAGGGTGTACGTGATGGAGTTGCTGTCGAAGCAAGCATGTTGTTACAGCGGTGATTTAAGCGAAGAATTACCCATTGCAAAATCAACACTATCGCAACATTTAAAAGAGTTAAAAGATGCCGGGCTGATTCAGGGAGAGATTGAAGCCCCCAGGATTAAGTATTGTGTTAACAGGGCAAACTGGGAAGAAGCACAGAACCTTTTTAAACAGTTTTTGGAAATTTAAAAAATTTATACGAATAGTTCGTGTTTTTACGAACAACGAACAATAAAAATCATAATAATATGGAAATAAAAGTTTTAGGTACAGGCTGTACAAAATGTAAAAAACTTGAACAACTGACAAAAGAAACAATTGCCGAAATGGGCATTGAAGCCAATATTGAAAAGGTGGAAGATATTTATAAGATTATGCAATACGGTGTAATGCGCACCCCGGGCCTGGTGATCGATGATAAAGTTGTACTGACCGGCAGGTTACCAAAATCGAGTGAATTGAAAGATTTATTAACCCAATAACTTTTAACGATATGAGAACTTTAAAATCACTAATTGTATCATTATTTATTGTGGTGTTTGTTTTTAGCGGAAATTCAGAAGCCTTTGCATTTTCGAAAGAAGAAAATGAAAAAACCAAAGTTTATTATTTCCACAACACACGCCGTTGCCCCACGTGTATGGCAATTGAAAAGGAAACCAAGAAGGTATTAAAAGAGCAACCTTATATGGATACAAAAGAAAGTGGAGAACTTGAATTTAAAATGTACAATGCAGAAAACGCTGCTAATAAAACGCTGGTAAAGGAGTTGGAAGTGACTGGTTCGGCACTGCTTATCTTAAAAGGAGAAGAGAAGATTGATTTAACAAGCAAAGCATTTATGTATGCTTTAAGCCAGCCTGAAAAATTTAGGCAGGCATTGCGCGATGCTTTAAACGATTAATATTATCCAATGGATGAACTTTTGATCTCTCTTTACGAGAACTCAAATACTCCGGTTTTTTCAGCGTTTTTCCTGGGATTATTAACAGCTATAAGCCCTTGCCCAATGGCTACCAATATTACAGCAATCGGGTACATTGGAAAAGATTTGGAGATAAAAAAACGTGTTTTTTATAACGGATTGGTTTACACTTTTGGACGCGTATTGTCATACACCGTCTTGGCAATTATACTGTTTGTGGGAGCCGATCAATTTAAGATATCCTCGTTTTTTCAGTTGTATGGCGAAAAGATAATTGGCCCGCTACTAATAGTTGTTGGGGTTTTTATGTTAGGAGTTATAAAAATAAATTTTCCCGGATTAAACCTTTTTTCAGAAAGGTTAGAAGAAAAAAACAGGTGGAACTTTTGGAATGTGTTGTTACTGGGAGTCGTTTTTGCCCTGGCTTTTTGTCCATACAGTGGTGTCCTCTATTTTGGGATGCTTATACCAATGTCCATTAGTTCTGCCAACGGGCTTTTTCTTCCTGTGGTTTATGCTGTTGCTACAGGTATTCCTGTAATTATAATTGCATGGCTACTGGCGTATACCGTTTCAGGAGTAGGTAGGTTCTACAAAGCTTTAAAAAGTGTTGAATTCTGGATGCGCCGGATAATTGCTGTATTGTTTATTGGCGTTGGGATTTATTATGTAATTGTGGTTTGGTTTGGGTGATTTTATTTGAACAGTTGAATTTTTTTTCTTTGCATCTTAACGACTCTGCGGTAAAAAAAAGACGGATGAAAAAATATATCTATATACTTCTAATTCCTGCCTGGATTTTGATTTATATAAACCTGGCAACAATCGCCGATTTTTTAGTTTACGATATTTTTCAGTTAACAGAAGGCACACACCTAACCGAATCCATCTGGTTTTTTATTTTTGAGGTACCGAAAGTAATGTTGCTGTTGGTACTTATTGTTTTTGTTGTAGGGGTAATCCGTAGCTGGTTTTCGCCCGAAAAAACACGAAAAGCGCTGGAAGGAAAATCTTTGTTTGCCGGAAATGTTATGGCTTCAGGATTGGGAATTGTAACACCGTTTTGCAGTTGTTCAGCCATTCCGCTTTTTCTTGGTTTTGTTGAAGCCGGGATTCCAATTGGTGTAACTTTCTCGTTTCTGATTGCTGCGCCGTTAATTAACGAAGTAGCACTAATCCTTTTGGCTGGTTTGTTTGGTTGGAAAGTGGCATTGATTTATGTTTTTACCGGGCTTGCCATAGCCATTATCTCTGGTTTTATTCTTGAAAAATTGAAACTGCAGCGTTATGTGGCTGAGTGGGTGTACCAGGTAAAAGCCAGCCAACAGGGCATAACAGAGGAAAAGTTCTCGTTTGATGACCGTATTCAGGCCGGACTGACTGCCGTAAAAGATATTGTTGGGAAAATATGGATTTATATTTTAATCGGGATTGCAGTTGGGGCAGGCGCCCATGGTTATGTCCCTGATGATTACCTTGCCCGGGTAATTGGGGCAGGGAGCTGGTATGCCGTGCCATTGGCAATCCTTATGGGAATACCGATGTACTCCAACGCAGCCGGGATTATTCCTATTGTTGCCGTGCTGATGGAGAAAGGGGTAACACTGGGCACTGCATTGGCATTTATGATGTCAGTTATCGGGCTTTCGTTACCTGAAATAATAATCTTGAAAAAAGTATTGAGATGGCAACTTATTGTTGTTTTTATTGTTGTTGTGGCAACCGGAATTCTAACGGTAGGTTTTTTGTTTAATTGGGTGAATTTATAAAAAATGAAAATACTAATTCTTTGCACCGGAAATTCGTGCCGCAGCCAAATGGCGCACGGTTTTTTACAATCGTTCGACCAAAGGCTGCAGGTTGAGTCGGGTGGAACAGAAGCTTCTGGTAAACTAAGCAGCCGTGCTGTAAAAGTTATGGGCGAAATCGGTATCGACATTAGCCACCACACTTCCGACTCGGTTAATAAATATATAAACGAAGAATGGGATTATGTAATTACCGTTTGTGGTGGCGCAAACGAAAGCTGCCCGGCTTTTTTGGGTAAAGTAAAGCATCGCCTGCACATCGGGTTCGACGATCCTTCACACGCCATTGGTACCGATGAGTTTGTAATGAGCGAATTTTACCGTGTAAGGGATGAGATTAAAGCTGCTTTCTTGAAATTGTATTCTGAAGAGATTAAACTGCAGTTGGCATAAAATTTACTCTAGCCTCGTGCCTCTTCCTGTTACAATATTTTCAGAATTGGTAATCAGTATTTCTTTTACCCCTTTTCGCTTGGCACGGAAACCGGTGTCGAGCTTCGGAATCATACCTTCGCTTATAACGCCTTCTTCTTTATACTTCTCGAAAAGTTGCTCGTTTAAATCGTAAATCATACTCGATTCATCGTCGGTGTCTGTCAAGACTCCTCTTTTTTCGAAACAATAGAAAAGATATACGCTGAAATAATTGGAGAGCTCAATTGCCAGCTCCGAGGCAATGGTATCGGCATTTGTATTTAAAATCTGTCCTTTCCCGTCGTGGGTGAGGGGAGCAATTACCGGAACAACATTTTCGTTAATCAACAGCCTGAGTTCCTGCGGATTTACATCTTCCACATCGCCCACAAAACCATAGTTGATATCTTTTACCGGGCGTTTGTGAGCATGAATCAGGTTCAGGTCGGCACCGGTCAGTCCAATAGCATTTATATCGCGCGATTGTAGTCCGGCAACAATTTTCTTGTTTACCAGTCCACCATACACCATGGTAACAACAT
Organism: Bacteroidota bacterium; assembly: GCA_039714235.1. Lineage (GTDB taxonomy): Bacteria > Bacteroidota > Bacteroidia > Bacteroidales > Prolixibacteraceae > Draconibacterium. The sequence goes on from JBDLJS010000021.1 coordinate 40,840, forward strand.
CGAGCATTTCAGCATCGGTAATGCGGCGCCCTTCAACCATTTTGGTTTCTATACTCAGTTTGCGGGCAATTTCCGTAGCTGTACGCCCACCACCGTGAACCAGCAGTTTATTCCCTGAAATACGGGCAAACTGGTCGAGCAACGCGTTTAATGATTCGGATTCTTCTACTACTTTACCACCTACTTTAATAATTGTTAGCCTGTCCATGATGTTTTTATAATTTAATACCGTTGTTTTTCTTTATACAAATGTAACGCAGGAATGTTATAGTTTTAGAAAGTTTTCGAGGATTTTTGCGCCAATAGTTCCGCTTTTTTCCGGGTGAAACTGTGTGGCGTAAAAATTATCTTTATGAAGTGCCGCGCTAAAAGGTATGATATAATCGCATGTTGCAATGGTGTGTTCACCCAATCCGGCATAATACGAGTGGACAAAATAGACGTATTGGTTTTCAATTTCTTTGGAGAAAATGCCGCTTTTCAGATTGGTTATGGAATTCCATCCCATATGTGGTACTTTGGTTATAAATTCTTTGTCAGGTTTAGAAATGAAACGTTTTATTTTTTCATCGAAAATGCCGAGGCACACTGTGTTGCCTTCTTCTGAGTGCGAACACATTAACTGAAGCCCCAGACAAATGCCCAGAACAGGCTGTTTTAGCGAAATAATCAGCTCATCCAGCTTGTGTTCTTTTAAATAAGCCATTGTTGTGCTCGCCTCTCCAACTCCGGGGAAAATTACCTTGTCGGCCTTTCTTATTTTTTCCGGATCGGCAGTAATTTCAGCATTTACACCCAAACGGTTAAGTGCATTGTTTACCGATTCTATATTCCCTGCGTTGTATTTTATGATTACTATGTTCACTTTCTTGTTAGTTTAAGAATTGTCATTCCTGCGAAAGCAGGAATCTTTTACCCTCGAGCTTGGGATTCCCATTTACATGGGAATGAAAGTAACAATTATTTTAATAAAAAATCAATCACCTCTACCATCTCATTAAATTCTTCTTCTTTAAACAGGCGGGTCATATAAACAATTTTGCCTGTTTTGTCGATGATTACGTTTCGGGTAACTCCGGCACCTTTGGCTGCAAAAGTGTAAAATATTTTTGCTCCCGGGTCCAGGGCCAGCGGATAGGTAGTTTTCATATTTTCCTGAAACTTTTTAACCTTGTCAAGTGGCTCGTCCATATCGACTCCAAAAAGCGCAAAGCCAGGATTATTTTTATGTTTTTGCCAAATATCTTTTTCAATATGAGGCATTTCCTTTCTACATACCGAGCAAAAGCTACCTGTAAACTGGAGCATAACAACTTTCCCTTTTAAATCGTTGGTTGTTATGGTCGTTCCATCCGTTAGTTTCAATTCTATATCAGGCATTTGCTGGCCAATTTTAACAATGAATCCGTAATCTGCAGGTATTTCCTGTTTTGGTAATTCTGTTAATTGTGCAAAGGCTGAAACGGTTATAAATGTGGCAAATAAAATAGTTAGTAGTTGTTTCATTGTTCTTTTAATTAAATACAACGGTTCGGTTATTATAAACAAGTATTTTGCGTTGTAAATGTTTATAAACGGCTTTCGAAAGCACTATTTTTTCCAAATCGCGGCCTTTACGCACCAGTTTCTGAATAGTATCGACATGGCTGCAGCGGGTAACATCCTGCTCAATAATTGGCCCTGCATCTAAATCGGAAGTTACATAATGACTTGTTGCCCCAATAATTTTTACACCGCGTTCGTGAGCTGCATGATAAGGTTTTGCCCCTGCAAATGCAGGTAAAAACGAATGATGGATGTTTATTATTTTATTTGGATATTGTTTTACAAAATCTTGCGATAAAATTTGCATATAGCGGGCCAGTACCACAAAATTAATATTGAGCTTTTTAAGCAGTGCCAGTTCTGCTGCTTCCTGTTCTGCTTTATTCTCTTTGGTAATGGGAAAATAATGAAAGTCGATTCCAAACCGTTCTGCAACAGGCTTCAGCGTTTTATGATTGCTTATTATTGCAGGAATTTCAACATCCCATTCACCTGCAGTGTACCGGGCCAAAATATCGAACAGGGCATGTGGCATTTTTGAAACAAACAGTGCCATTCGGGGCGTTTCGTTTGAGAAATAAAAACGCCAGGTCATTTCTAAGGGTGTAGCGATTAAGGTATCGAAATAGTCGCTGATTTTTTCCGCCGGAATAGCGAAGTTTTCCAGATCCCATTCAACACGCATGTAAAATATTTTTTCCTGCCTGTCGACATGTTGGTCGAGATAAAGGATATTCCCTTTGTTTTTATTCAGGAACTCGGTAACTGTTGCCAGAATACCCTGTTTATCTGGGCAATGGATTAGCAATATTGCAGTGTTTTTCTTTTCTCGTAAAGGTTTTATTGTCTTCATATTAAGAAGTTGGAAGTTGGAAGACCGAAGCGGGAAGTTTGTTATGTCCGTAATCGGTTATCCTCATTCAATGTTAAAATTATAATCTTAAATTTTATCTCATTATAGTTTTCCTTTTGTTGAAGGAAGTTCAAAATTAAAAATATCTCGTTTAACAGCCATTTTAATTGCTTTTGCCAGAGCTTTAAAAATAGCTTCAATTTTATGGTGCTCGTTAGTACCTTCTGCTTTAATATTCAGGTTACACATCGCAGCATCAGAGAACGACTTAAAAAAGTGCATGAACATTTCTGTTGGCATGTCACCCACTTTTTCGCGGTTAAATTCAGCTTCCCAAACCAGCCAGGGGCGTCCTCCAAAGTCTATTGCAGCCATTGCCAGGCAATCGTCCATGGGGAGGCAGAATCCGTAACGTTCCATTCCTAATTTATTGCCAATGGCATTTTTAAAGGCTTCTCCCAACGCCAGTGCAGTATCTTCAATAGTGTGGTGTTCGTCAACTTCCAAATCGCCTTTTACCTGTATTGTTAAATCAACTCCTGCATGGCGCCCAATCTGGTTAAGCATGTGGTCGAAAAAGCTTAGCCCGGTTGAGATGTTGCAAACTCCCGAGCCATCTAAATTCAGTTTAATATGAATATCGGTTTCTTTTGTTGTGCGTACAACTTCGGCAGTGCGTTCGGGCGAGGCAACGCAGGCATAAATATCGTCCCAGTCGTCGGAAACCAAAACACAGGTGTCGGACAGCCCTTGTTTCTCCATCTCTTCCACCAAATCGCCGTTATTTATTAAAATTCCTTTAGCTCCAAGGTTTTTTGCCAGTTCAATATCAGTTAACCGGTCGCCAATAACAAAGCTGTTTGCCAGATCGTAATCGCCTGTTATATAATTTGTCATTAATCCTGTACGTGGTTTCCGGGTTGGAGCATTATCTTCCGGGAAACTGCGGTCGATTATGGTATCATCGAAAGTAATACCTTCATTTTCGAATGCTGCGAGCATTTTGTTATGGGCCGGCCAGAACGTGTCTTCCGGGAACGAACTGGTCCCCAAACCATCCTGGTTAGAAACCATCACCAATTCATAGTTGAGGTTTTTCTGAATGTAATACATATTCCGAAAAACTTTAGGCAAGAACTCCAGTTTATCCAGCGAATCAATTTGTTCGTGTTCCGGCTCGTAAATCAGGGTACCGTCGCGGTCTATGAATAATACTTTCTTCATTTCAAATCAATTTTTTTAAAGTATCCAATAATGTCTGGTTTTCTTCTGAAGTGCCAATTGTAATTCGCAGGCTGTCTTCGCACAGGTGTACTTTCGAGCGGTCGCGGACAATAATCCCTTCATCAACCAAATAGTTGTAAATACCCTTTGCATCGTGCATTCTAACCAGCAGAAAATTGGCATCCGAAGGATTTACTTTAATCACGAATGGAAATTCCCTTAAAAGAACAGCCATTTTTTCGCGTTCGGCAACCAAAAGTTTTACCCATTTTTCAACCTGTTCTTTGTCCCCGAGCAACTCAATTGCCTTTTGCTGGGTTAAAATATTCAGGTTATACGGATATTTTATTTTGTTCAGAACATTAATTATTTCGGTTGAGGCAAATGCTATCCCTAATCGGATTCCAGCCATTCCCCAGGCTTTCGAAAAGGTTTGTAAAACGACAAGGTTCGGATAGTTATCTATTTCTTTTAAGAGTGACTTATCAGGAGCAAAATCGATGTAGGCCTCATCAACAATTACTAATCCATCAAACGATTTTACAATTTTTAAAACCGAAACTTTGCTTAACGTGTTTCCTGTGGGGTTATTGGGCGAACAGAGAAAAATTAGTTTTGAACCATGACTGGTCGCACTAAGAATTTTGTCCGGTTCTAATTCGTAAAACTGGTTTAACGAAACTTTGCGTAATTCAACATTTGAAATGTCAGCTGCTACCTGGTACATTCCATAGGTAGGATTAATTGTTACAATGTTGTCTTGTTTTGGTTCGCAAAATGCGCGTATGAGCAGGTCGATTGGTTCGTCGCTGCCATTGCCCAGGAAGATGTTTTCGGCAGCAATGTTTTTTAATGCCGATATTTTTTCTTTTACCTCTTTTTGAAGTGGGTCGGGGTAACGGTTATACGGTTGGTTAAATGGGTTCTCGTTGGCATCGAGAAAAACCATTGCCTCGCCGGTGTATTCATCCCGTGCTGATGAGTAGGGTTTTAAGCTTTGGATATTTTTTCGTAGTAGTTTATTCAGGTCCATTTTATTAGATTTTTTTCAATCGTAAAGTTACCGTATTTTTATGCGCTTCCAACTGTTCGGCAGCTGCCATTTTTTCAATGGAAGGGCCGATGTTTTTTAATCCCTCTTGTGTAATTTCCTGGAAAGTGATTTTTTTCTGAAAACT
>JBDLJS010000022.1:0-45621 GCA_039714235.1 Bacteroidota bacterium
AGTTAATAAAATCTTTCGATGTAGTACGGGCCACCGACCTATACCGGGTATCGTTATAAGTTACCCACGTTCTGAAATAACAAATGTATAATTGTTCTTTTTCCGACCAGAAAGCCACATTCTGAGAATCAAAATCATGTTCTCTGGGCTTAATTACAGGCTCTTCCTGTAACCTGCTCCAATTAATACCGTCTTCTGAAACATAAGGTATTAAACCGGTGTTTGCAATCCCCCCCAGAGCTTTATACTTCTGTTTTGGATTTACTCCTTTCCGGGTGTCGAGAAATGGTGTAAAATTATGGGTTACTGGTGCTGCATTTGCCAGTATAACATTATTATTCAGCGTCCCGTTCGATTCGTATAACTTTACATCTGGTTTAATCCAGGTAACACCATCCTTCGATTCGGCATAGCAGGTATGCTCCTCAGCCTTTCCGTCCTTTCCGGCAGTGGGCACACCACGGTAATACAGTCTGAACAAATCGCCATCATTTATTACCGTACAATATCCGCTAAACGGACCTTCCCACGGTTTATCGAATTTCAGGACACTACCTCTGTCAACGGGTTCGTGTAAAATAAGCGAAACATTATCCAGCTTATCGATTAAATAATAATCGGTAAAAAGCTCTAATCTCGAACCGATATCAATCACACTTTTTTTCTCGTTCTGTCCATTGACCATATTATCGTATCCGGCCAAACCGAAAAAAATTACAGAAAGTAATATTGCCAGAATCTTATGTTTCATAAACCTCAGTTTTTATCGTTTAAAATACTCATAATTGGCCGGTTTCTGTTTCCGGGCAGTAGTCATGGTAGATGTAACATCGAATTGCGGCCGTTCCAGTAATAAAACACACCGGTTTCGGTACCCACAAGCAGATCAGGAATTCCGTCTTTGTTCCAGTCGGGAGTTACCGGCCCATCGGTATGCCCCATAAGCGTTTTTGAAAGTACACGCCCCTTGTACTTCATTACCATTTTCCCTCTTTTATACCCATATTTTTCATCCAGTCAACCGCTGGTTTCGACGAAACATTTTTGACTGCTTTTATTCTGACTGGATATCATCCTGACGAATTATAAATGCTTTGTTAAAGATTTATTTAGTTATTTCTACTATTCTGTTTCTTCTTTTGTGTTTGATTTTTAATCTTGTAAAAAATGGTTCGCAATCTCAAATACCGGCAACATATTATTCCCAATAGTAAGATTCACAGCATATGCAATAACCAATTCTTCTTCAGGATACATTAATATTGCAGCTCCGCCGCCCATAACGCTGCCGCTACTTGCGTTCACGTCTCTTCCTTGTTCATCTATGGTTAATATCCAACCATTGGCCATTTTTGATTTATAATTCCCATAAAGATTGCATGGTTCAAAAAGCTTTTCTGTAAATTCTTCGCTAAAATAATCCGATTCTAAAATGGCAATACCCAGTTTTGCCAAATCTTCGGCATTTGATAAAATACCGAATGATGGAGCCTTGTACCTCGTATCATGAAATGGGGCATTAATCACCTGCCCTAGCATATTCTGATCATAAAAATCTGCCCTGCCTTCAATTGGAACTACCGAATTATCGACAATAGTATTTGCCAATTGCAGTGTATCTGTTACATATTCTTTTAATAGTACAGGAAACTTCTTTTTTGTTGCTCTTTCCATAACAGCCCCCAAAAGATTGGTATTAAACATGCTCACTTCCTCGTACCATCCCGGAGGACTTGTTAGATCATCGTTCATAAAACTTTCAAGGCCTTTTTGAATACTTGGGTTAAGCCCGGGCAATTCACTTTCGCTTGGCCCTTGCTTCCTGATACCGGAGGTATGATAGGGTAAATATTTTAGGGCCAATTTAAAGTCTGTTTCCGGATATTCGGGAATATAATGCTGAACGGTGGAGTCGGGATCTAAAATCCCTTCTTCTACTAATTTCAAATAAATAATGGAGGTAAATAATTGCGAAACATCGCCTATTCGAAGTAAATTATGACGAGTCATGGGCACATCCAGGTCTTTCGATGCTAATCCTATCCCTTCAGAATAGATTATATTACCTTCTTTTGCAATGGCAATGTTCCCTCCTGGGATATGGTTTCTGGCCATATAAGACATAAAATCTTTTCGTGTCAGTTCTATTTCGTCTTTGTATGAATTATCATATATTGAATTGGTATTCTTTTTTTTGCAACCCCCAAAAACCAATAAAATGGCAACTATAATTAGTACAGAAAAACTTTTTATCATTCTAATAGAATTTATAGTAATACTCTTTTAAAATTTGCTTGTAAAAATAGCTTTTTATTAAAAATCCAAAACTACAATGATTAAAACTTAAATCGTTTGAAATTTCCGGTATATCAAACTAAAATAAATAGAAAGGCGCCCGTCAATAACGGGCGCCCTAACTAACTAACCAAACTAAATTAACTCTTGTGTGAGTTAAATTATCTTATGAAAAAAACATGCTCTATTCTGGTGGTTCTACAGCATATTGTGGATCAACGTTGGGTACACCTGCTGGTTGAACAACATGTACTAATGGCTCAATATTATCAGATGAACCTTCGTAACCGGTTGTTTGGTTCAATTTAGCTGCTACATTACCAATAAGGAATGGTTCGTAAACAGGCCACCAAACGTGTTTTGGTTCCATTGTGTATTTAATACCATAAGAAAACCAAGGAACTTGGTCGCGGAAGAAATTGTTTTTCTCCATCTGTCTGTCGTAATAGAAACTATTGGACGACAATGATTTTTCAATATCCCCACCTGAAATTGAGTAGGTTTTTCCTTTGTAAGGTTTTCCGGTTTTGGCAAAAATAATCGACCAGCGCACCATTTCATCGTGGCGATATTCTTCGCCATACAATTCACGGGCACGCTCATCCATAACCATTTCCACGCCCATTTGTTGTGCATCTGTTACTGTAAACGTAACTTTTGCATTGGCACGCTCACGAATAGTGTTCACATCTTCAAGCATTCCGGTCCAATTCTCCTGCCACGCTCTTGCTTCAGCACGAAGTAAATATGCTTCAGCTTTTCTTAATATATACCTAGGTGTTCTTCCACCGTGCTGCCTTCTCACATTACTTTCGTAGTTTTGCCCCCAGAATTTGAACAGAGGGAAACTATACCAGCAGCGAATGGTATCTTCGCAAAGAAGCGTTCCGTCGTCGGCAAAAAGCTGTGCATTTTTACGGTAATAAGGTGAAGTACCGTTTAATGGTTCATAGTCATAAACCAAATCTTCCATCCAGAAGAAGTTACCTGGTTTATGGCGGTAATCCTGAAGATCCACTTCTCCATTATAGGTCCAGATTTCATATTCACCATAGTTGCTAGGTCCGGCAAAACCTTGTCCGCGGCCCCACTTGAGCATCATTAATCCTTTATATCCCTGGTCGGCCTCAAAGCCAATTTTACCATCTGGTGTATAGGCCCTGGCAGTTTTTGTGCCAAAATTAGGTCCCCAGGTACGAACAGAAGCTGACTCTCTGATTCTTCCATCGAGGAAAGGAGCATTTACCATTAACCAAATGCCTTCAGGATTAGTTAACTTTTGTGTACCGTGTGCGTCAGCAAGTGGTGAAGGTTCACCATCGTAATTTGTGTGTAACACATTTATGGCATCGGCAGCTACAATCGGGCTTCTTCCAGGAAGAATTAATTCTTTTGCTTTTCCACTGCCTTCCCAACCATTTGCATGGTAAGGATTGATGAGATTACCTACCTGAACTGAATCACGGCCTACCATCGCATCGGTAAACAGTTGCGACTCGGAGCTGTTGATAACAGCAGTCATTTGAGCTTCGGCATCTGCAAATCTTTCGCTTAGCATATAATACTTTGCAAGCAACATACGCGCTGCAGCATTCGGTGCCTGTCCTTTTGGTAGCTCGCTAATTGGTTTTACGTGTTGCACGGCAAATTCCAGGTCAGTAATCATCTGATCCCAGATTCCCTGCATATGGAACACTTTAAAATCCTGGCGTGCTTCAGAAACCACATTCAATGGAAATGCAACATTTCCGAATTGCATAGTTAACTGCATGTAGAAGAAGGCACGCATAAAATACGCATTTCCTAATAAGTGATTCCTTTCCGGATCGGCTGCTCCACCACTCCATTCAGGAATATCAATGTAATCGATAACCGTATTACAGGCTTTTATGGCTCTGTAGCCACCTTCATAAGATTCCACACTTCTACCGGCCGGCCCCTGGTTATCGTTATAAGGTGTAAAATAAGTTACCAGGTCGGCATAAGAGTTCTGGGCATCGGTTTTACTAACACTGGTAACCTCACTCATGTTATGGTTGAACTGTAGTTCCCTACCATCACCCTGTACCTGGTCAAAAATACGATAATAAGCCTCATCCAATGCTGATTGCAAACCGGCTGCATCCTTAAAGGTATTCTGTGGGCTGAGGAACGACTTTGGTTCTTCAACCAGAAAATCCTCGTTACAAGACATGATAAAGGTTAGTAATAATACTAACACTAATCCTGTTATATTCTTAATTTTTTTCATTTCTAAATTCTTTTCAGTTTATTATTAATTATAACCTGTTTTCTTTCGATTCGTTTAGAAAGAAAAGTCAACACTAAATGACCATACTCTAGGCATTTCTAAGCGAGATTCAGGATCTCCGTCGTACCACTGGGTAAGAACGAATAAATTCTCAGCATTAAACGCAATACGTGCACGACTTACTTTTATCGTTTCCAACACATCTGAAGGAATATTATATCCTATCGATACATTTTGTAAACGCAGGTAATCTCTTGGTACATAAATCCGCATACCACTGTTCAAGCGAATGGAATTTATACGGGAAAAATCTGTAAGCTGGTTATCAGGCATCCAATACTTATATTGACTATACCAGTTGTGGTTTTTAATATAGGTCTGATCCATGTTAAACGGATAAGAACTTCCTCCTTTGTAACCTAATTTCGATAAGAATACAACACCCATATCGAAATTACCTAATGTAAAGTCGTTTCTAAAGGTGAGGTACCATGGGTTTTTAGACAATCCCTGGAATACTTTATCGTCGGTTGTCAATTTCCCATCACCATTCTGGTCAACAAAACTAAAGTCACCGGGTTGTAATCCCCATTTATCAGCTTCAGCAGCTTGGTCGGTACTGTAAACATCACCCATTTCAAAGTTCCAGATTACATCTTTGTTTTCACCAATAAACCAGCCATTATCGTAATCGTCAGGCTCGGCCATATAGGTATTGCCGTTTTCGTCAACCATCTCAACCAACTCGCCGGTTAGCGATACAATTTCATTTTTATTGTACGACATATTTAAACTACTGGTCCATGTGAAATTATTGTTTTCAACATTGATAGTGTTAACAGATAAATCGAACCCTGTATTTTTAAGGCTACCTATGTTGGTAGTAATTTCGTTAAAGCCTGTTAAAACCGGAAGCTTTTTGTCCAATAACAAATCGGTTGTTGTAGAAGAATAAACATCTAGAGCACCTCTTACGCGGCCATTCCAAAAACCGTAGTCAATGGCAAAGTTAAAGGCATCGTTTTTCTCCCATGCCAGGTTTGGATTTGCAATTCTTCCAATTGTTAAGCGGTTGGCCGGGAAAAAACCTCCTGACCAATTCAGCACTTTACCTCTGCTTAAGTTTGAATAGGCTGCATACGAGCTCAGACCACTGGAGTTACCATTTACACCCCAACTAACACGAAGTTTCAAAAATTCCACCCAATCGGGCCTGTCGCCCATAAAACCTTCATTTGTAATTGTCCATGCAGCCGAAACTGATGGGAAGGTTGCATGTACAAAGTTTTCACCAAAACGTGAATAACCATCCTGACGAATCGATGCTGATAAATTGTAACGGTTGCTGTAGGCATAATTTACACGTCCCATTAAGGCAGTGCGTGTTACGGCCTGGTCATCGGAACCTACAATGGGGTTAATACCATATCCAATACCGTGATATCCCAATGCTTCGGTTGGTTGCAAATTCGAATTCCGTGCGTCGGTGTACCAGCTCTGGTTACGCTCTGCATTTACAAGTCCGGTGGCAGCAATGCGGTGCTCACCAAATTCTTTGTTCCAGCTTAAAATATTATCAAACTGCCATTCGTAGGTTTGATTATGACGTCGGCGTACTTCTCCACCATGTCCCCATTCCGGGTTAGTACTGTCTTCATATTCAAATCTTCTTCTGAAATCCAATCGGGTTGTCAGTTTTGTTTCGAAGGTGATACCGAATGGAAGGGTTAGTTTAGCAAACATGGTTGGGAATATACGGTACCTGTCGTATTTCCTTTTAGTATAAGCAGGGGGAAGGTACATGTTACTACGGTTCGAACCTGATAGATTTTGTTTCAGGTATTTACTATCGTATAAGAACACGTCATCACCCGTTTGTTGAATTTCATCGTCGTACCATACCCTGGCTTCCCATGGATTATCGTAAGGAGATCCTGTACGGTAACCACCGTTATCTATAGGAAGATCGCCTTCATCCTGATAGGTAAAGTTGGCATACACCCCTGCCGATAAAAAATCGGTAACTGTAACATCCAAATTCAAACGCGAGGTTATGGCCTGATACTTTTCTTCAAGTTGAAGACTCTCATTGTCAACAAGTCCCAACGACCAGTAGTAAGATACTTTTTCATTACGTCCTGAGATACTCAGGTCATAATCTTGCCTTTCACCTGTGTGGAATAAGAAATCCTGCCAGTCAAACGGATTGTTATTGGTAAAATTCATTATTTCATCGCTATCAAGACCCAGTGTTTCTAGCCATCTGGCGTTAATTGCGTCCTGGTTGGTTTCTCCGGCAATACCACTTGCTTCTTTCCAGGCATCGAGGTCGCCACCTGATAATTCGCGAGGATCGTCAAATTCAGACCAAGGTAGTTCTATTTTACCAGTAAGGGATTCTTGCAAATCAACTAACCAATCCAACATTTCTTCACCCTGATAGGTTTCGTTTCTAGCACCTTTGGTTACAAGGCCATACTTGGCCGATACCCTAATTTTAGGTTTACCCAATTCACCTTTTTTGGTGGTAAAAACAATTACACCGTTCGATGCACGCGAACCGTAAATAGAGGCAGCACTGGCATCTTTTAATACGTCGATACTTTCAACATCGTTTACGTTAATTTCAGCAATATCGCCGTTGAAGATGATACCATCTAAAACGATAAGCGGACGGTTACCCGCTCTTTCATCATCCGAATCAGACTTAATGGTGTTGTCACCACGAACTTCAAAATCAGGAGTGTTTTTCGCACTGGTACTGTAGCCCACTTTTAAACCGGGAACAGCAGAACGAAGTAATTCCTGAACGTTGGCCGGAGCGTATTTTTCCAGTTCTTCGGCCTTAACGTTTACAATAGAACCCGTAAGGTCTTTCTTACGTGCAGTACCATAACCAATGGCAACAACCTCGTCGAGGCCAATTGCATCGGTCTCCATTGTAACATCGATTAATGTCTGATTACCTACAGCAACCTCCTGAGTACGCATACCAACAAATGAAAAAACAATTGTGGCATTTTCAGGCACATTCGGAATGGTGTATTTACCTTCGAAATTGGTAATGGCACCTGTAGTTGTTCCTTTAACAATTACAGTCAATCCGGGAATGGGTTTACTGTCTGCTCCAATTACCGTTCCCGAAACTTCTTTAGTTTGCTGGGCGAATGCCCCAAGTTGAGAAACAAGAAAAATCCCAACCAAAAATAACTTTGCCAGCAGCATTATACACTTACCAGGCAAAGAACTTTGCGTTGTGCTTCTTTTCATAGGTAGATTTGTTTAATTTAAATTTATGTTATCTGTTATAAAGTTTACTTTGATTGCATCTTATCTGAAATTTTAAGATGTCTCGTTTAAAGAGCTTTTTCACATAGGCATTTAGTTTAGTTTATAATCAGGTTTTGTTTTCAATATAAAATTACGATAACAAATTTTGAGAAACTTCCGGTAACTTAATAAAGTTGCATAGCTTTTTAACCTTTATCCTAAACAAAGGACAAATTGCTATTAGATACAGTTAAAAAATATACAATAGAGAATTTAGTCTGAGTTTATGTTTAGTCTTTTCACTCATACAATTTAGTTAGTTACTGGTTATTAATCTTCCGTTAATTTGTTTTCGTTAACGTACACGTAAATATAAAACATTCTTTTTATAAAGAATAATTATTAAATATGCCATAAAACATATTTTAGGTTAAACTATAAACCTGTGGAGTGAAAACGAAGCACTATCAACCATATTTTTCCGGGAAATACAAAAAGAAAAGGCTGCCCAACTGACAGCCTTTTTAACCTAAACCAACTAAACCTAATAAACCATAACCTTACCAGAACGGTAAGCCTATCGATTTTTCTTAAATATTTTTACTTTGTTTCTTATCGTTCGTGCGACAAAGATATTATTTTTTTTTAGTTGAAAAACAATCATTTAATTTTCTGTGTAATTGCCTAATTGTTAAACTTTTTATACGGAACAAAATCTTCTTACTTTTTGTTTAAATTGTCATTTTTTGTAACAACTATGACATCATTATAATTAATTTCGCTTTTACAGATAAACTAATAAAAAATGAAGCTAATAGTTTCCTTGGGCATTTTTCTACTTTTCTCCATAAATATTCAGGCCCAACCCAAACATGAATTTCGTGGAGTATGGATTGCTACAGTTGCGAATATCGACTGGCCATCGAAACCCGGATTAACTACCGAAGAACAACAAAAAGAAGTAATTGAAATCCTCGACATGCATAAAAACCTGGGGATGAATGCTATAATTCTTCAGATTCGGCCATCGGCTGATGCTTTGTATGTTTCTGAACTGGAGCCGTGGTCGCGCTATATTACCGGTACCCAGGGACAGGCACCCAGTCCGTTTTACGACCCGCTTGAACTTTGGATTAACGAAAGCCATAAACGAGACATGGAGCTTCATGCATGGCTAAATCCTTACAGAGTGGCAGTGAATTCAGAGGAGCCCCTCTCGGTGGACCACATCGCATTTAAACATCCCGGTTGGATTTTAAAATACGGCAACAAACTCTATTTTGATCCTGGAATACCCGATGCACGAAATTTTGTTGTTGAAGTGGTTAAAGATATTGTTACCCGCTACGATGTTGATGCCATCCATTTCGACGATTACTTTTATCCTTATCCGTTAAAAGAAGATTTTCCAGACACCGCTTCTTTCAGAAAATACAACAGGGGGTTTCAGCACGAAGATATTGCCGACTGGCGACGCGAGAACGTGGATATTACCATTAAAATGCTGAACGAAACCATTAAAGCGGTAAAACCCTGGGTGAAATTCGGGATCAGCCCGTTTGGGGTATGGCGAAATAAAGAAGACGACCCCATTGGTTCAGATACAAAGGCAGGAGCAACCAATTACGACGATTTGTATGCCAACATTATAAAATGGCAAAAAGAGGGATGGATTGATTATTCGCTGCCACAACTTTACTGGAGAATCGGGCATCCGCTGGTTGATTTCGAGTTGCTTGCCAACTGGTGGAAAAACCATACTTATGGCCGTTCGATGTATATTGGACAAACCGTACACAAAATAAACAAAAACTCAAAAATTGAAGCATGGACAACAACCGACGAACTTCCCACGCAGATTAGTATTTTACGAGATATCCCCCAAATTCAGGGCTCCTCTTATTTTAGCAGTAAACATTTTAACCGCGACTTAATTGGATTCCAGGACAGCCTGAGATTAAATTTATACAAAAATACGGCTATCGTTCCGCCAATGCCCTGGCTCGACAACACTCCGCCCACGCCGGTTGTAAAACTGAAAAAAAGAGGTAAAAAAATGAAATGGGAAACCATTCAAACCAATAATGAATTGGATAAACCCAGGCAATTTGTTATTTATTTAAATAAAGTTGGTGAAGAATTTAATCCTGATAACAGCAATTATATTTATACAATTATCCGGGAGCAGGAGCTAAAATTTACAAGAATCAACAGTAAAAAGAAAAAATATGAAGTCCGGATTTCGGTTCTCGACCGGTTAAACAACGAAAGTGAATTAAGTGATCTGGTTATAATAAAATTATAAAGTAAATTATTAACCAGGGGCCAAAACAGAAAACGGATACCAGGTCAGGTTGCGTAAAATCCAGAATAAAATAACAATTACAAAAACCACCCAGGGAGTGTATTTTTTATAAAACAGGTTGGGCAGTTTCCACTTAAATGTTTTATTTAAAACCGGATGCAGGTAATGGTAAAGAATAAACAGTGCCGCGGGCAGAAAAAGAAAATTATTGCGAACCACTCCGGCAAAATTTAAATGTAAAAGGTTATGCAATGCACGTTGCGAACCACATCCCGGGCAATATCCTCCCGTTAATGAATGAAACAGACAATTGGGAAAAATTTTATGTTTTTCGGGATCGAGTACAAAAAAAAGGACTGCTATTCCGATAATAATAAATAACAGTCCGAGATTCAATATTCTCTTCATATATTAATCCGAATTATTCATTAGAAAATGCTTTTTCTTCCATTATAATTAAGTTTCATATCACTTTTTGTTGCTCAAAAAATAGACTCAACTAAATCGGGATTAATCCGCAATGGCAAATATCTTGTCCAATTTTGATGAATTATGCGGATTAAAAATCAAAACCACCCAGCGACAACCCGGCAAGTACACCGAACAACGACAAAATGGTAAAAATAACAAGCACAGCAACTCCGCTGGCAAATCCAATCCATGCCCATAATTTGGCATTTTTACTTGCCGATAAGGCGCCTTCATAATCTCCTGCATTCCATTTCGAGTTAACCTGTGCTGCAAACACAATGGAAACAATACCCAAAATCTGGCAACAAAAAATGGTAACCAAAATAGCAAATACAAGATAATTGGGTGGAGGCGACTGAGGTTGGTTAATTTGTTCGTTCATAATTTTAAGATTTAATCGATTTAAATAAGGTTTATTATTAATAACAAATTTAGAGGTTGCATTTTTAAAATGAAACATAATCTGGTTTTATTTGAATGGAAAAGAATATTTAATTTTAGGAAATGATAAAAATTGAGCTGGAAAATAATACAAAAAGGGCTATTGAGGTTTTAAATCGGATTCCTGAATTTGATGGGACTCTTATTGAAAGTGGCATCAATAACAGGCTGATTAACTCCCCGGTAATCCTGGTTGCCCTGCACAATAATAAGGCAATTGGCTGCAAAGTTGGTTACGACAGGTTTTCTGACGGCTCTTTTTATTCGTGGGTGGGTGGGGTAATTCCAGAATTTCGCAAACAGGGAATTGCCCAAATGTTAAACTCCCGAATGGAAGAAATTGCAAAAGAAAAAGGTTATACTTCTATCGTTTTTAAAACCCGTAATAAATTTATTCCTATGCTACAATTTGCCCTAAAAAACGGATATCAGGTAGTTGGTTTCGAAAAAAAGAAACAAGTTTCAGAAAACAGAATCATTCTGAAAAAGAAGCTTTAATTCAAGACAACCCAACTGCATAATCAGTTAAATAACTGAATAAATAGTTGCAAAACTGAAAAATCAGTTGTAGGTTTGTATGTATAATTCGATTATCTGTCATTTCGAAGGAAGGATGACTGAGAAATCTGTTAACAGGAAGAGATTTCTCCTCGCTCACTTGTCGAAAAGACAGGCACAATTAAAGTCTTTAGAAATGAAAAAACTAACACGTAAAGAAGAGGAGTTGATGAAAATACTCTGGAAACTGGAAAAAGCATTTGTAAAAGATATTGTTGAAAAATATCCCAATCCAAAACCGCATTACAACACCATTTCGTCGCTTGTGAGGTTGTTGCAGGACAAAGGAGTTATCGGGTACACCCAGTACGGGAACACTTACCAATATTATCCGTTAATTACGAAAGACGAGTACCGCCATTCGTTTATGAACCAGGTAGTCAGCGATTATTTCGATAACTCGTACAAAAGCGCCGTTGCATTTTTTGTAAAAGAAAAAGGATTGTCGGCCGAAGAGTTAGACGAACTAATTAAAATGATAAAAAACCAAAAATAATGGAAAGTTATCTTGTCTATATCGGGAAATCGGCACTGGCAGCCGGTGCTTTTTACCTAGCCTACCTCCTGCTTTTTCAAACCCGGAAACAATTTGTATTTAACCGTTTTTACCTGCCGGTTTCGCTGGCAATTAGTTTTGCCATCCCGCTAATTACTTTCACAACCATACAATACATTGAGCCTATTGCCCCGGTTAATCACGATTTAACCAGTTTTGCCTATTTGCCGGAAGCAACCCAAATAAGCGAACCTGAATTTGTTTATCAATGGTATCATTACCTTTTTGGTATTTACCTGCTTGGGGCAGCGGGATTTCTTTTCCACCTGTTACTCGGGCATTTTAAAGCGGCAAAAATTATCAGATTTAGCCGGTTAAAACAATTGTTTGGCGCAGAGGTGAACATCACTCCAAAAGATATCCATCCGTTTTCTTTCTTTAAAAATATTGTTGTTTCTGAAAAAACACTTGGCAATCCAAACCTTAAAATGATTGTCGAGCACGAAATGGTTCACGTAAAAGAACGCCACACTTTCGACATTCTTCTTGCCGAAATTTTATTTCTGCTCCAGTGGTTTAATCCGTTTGCCTGGCTGATTAAAGACGAAATACGGAACAACCTGGAATACAAAACCGACAACGAAATTATAAAAAGCAATAATGCCGAAGCCTACCAACTGGCCATGGTTGGTTTGGCCGACAAAAAAGGGGTGGCGCCATTTTTAACTGCACTCAACGGCTCGCAACTTAAAAACCGTATTGTTATGATGAAAAAGAAAACAGAAAACAAATTTGTGTTAATCAAACAAATCCTTGTTCTTCCGCTCCTGGCTGTTTTGGTTATGGGGCTGTCGAACAGAGAGGTAAAAACTGAAATTGTTTCTGGTGAAAACTCTGACAAAGGGACTTCGCCTTTCCAAGTCAAAGAAAAAGTGTCGGACTTGGAAAGTCCAACTCCCGGTTCGCATTCACCAAAAATTACCGGCAACATTTTAGTAGAACCTCCAAATGAGATTCAAAATGAATCTTCTAAAGCTAAAAAAATTATCAAAGGTAAAGTAACCAACGAAAAAGGTGAGCCTGTTTCCGGGGCCTCGGTTCTTATTAAAGGGAAACCAATTGGAACTATAACAGATCCTTCAGGCAATTACGAAATCAGACTCGAGGAAGAAAATACAACACTTCTCTTTTTAATGCGAGGATATCTGACAAAGGAAATTAAAACCGATAATAATACAGAAATTAACGTTAAACTGGAAGTTAACAACCTGGCAACATCAGGAGTTCAGCCAACATCCGGGCCACCACAGGTAATATCAATTATAGAAACAAATGAAGGGAATGCGACAAAACACACAATTAAAGGCAAAGTTACCAACGAAAACGGCAAAGCATTACCCGCTGCTTCAATAATAATAAAGGGAAAAACAATTGGAACGGTAACCGACAGTTACGGAAATTACGAGTTGAGACTGGAGGAAAAGGACGAAACCATCATAATTTCGATGGCAGGTTACGAGAAAAAAGAGGTTAATGTTGACGGGAAAGCCGAAATCAACGTAAAACTTAAAGTTGATAAAAACCACAAAACAGTAGTTGGTTATAGCACCCTATCTCAATTCTCAGCGAATAATAACAGCATCAATCTTTCAAATATTGAAAACTCGCCAAACCAGCCATTATATATTATTGACGGGAAAATAATAGAATCAATCGAAGATATTTCTCCTGCTGATATTGAGTCTATTTCTGTCCTTAAAGGTGCATCAGCAATCGCCCTCTACGGCGAAAAAGGCAAAGATGGGGTAATTCTGGTTAAAACAAAAGGCTCAAAACAACTGGTAAAAGGCGAACTCCCCATAGTACTTAATGGCAAAATGACCGAGCTGACCTTAAAAGAGGTTGACAGCGATTTACTTCAAAACGTTAAACGCATTGAACCGGATGAAGCTGTAAAAAAATATGGCTCAAAAGGGAAAAACGGCGTCTTTGAAGTTACAACCAGGCAGATGATAGATGAAAACAGTACTTTGCAAACGGAAAAAATTACTACCCAGCTTGAACTCCGTAAGTTTATTGCAGATAAAATTATATATCCTGAAAAAGCAAAATTTGGGAAAGAGGGGATAGCACAACTTTTCGTAAAAATGGACAAAAACGGAATAGTAACTGATATTCTTGAAAAATCAACCGACAAAAATCTTTTCCTCGACGAAGTGGTTGTAGTAGGTAATAAACCCGATCAACAGGAAGTAATTGTGAGTAGAAAATATGAGGATTTATCCAATATTTTTGTCGACGAAACCAAACGTGTTATCAATCTTTTTCCAACCCTTGAAATTCCTGAATTCAAAGGAAGAACAGTTGCGATTACTGTAAAATTTATTTTACAGGATTAGCGGGATCTGCGGATTCCATTATTCATAAAAAGATTCCATCCTTTTCTGTTACAGCACAGAGGGATGGAATCTTTCTCAATACTCACTACTTAAATTCTCATTTCTTTGAAATTATCGCCACCCAGCCACCTCCGGGAGCCATTTCAATTTTTACTTTCGAGCCTGATGTAACGTCCAGCTCTTCCTGTGCAAAATCAGCTGCATGTTTATCGGCGTTTATACCGTCTTTCCAAACTTTCATGGTGTAATTTCCTTCGTCCAAAAAGTTAAGATTCAGTTCCAGCGTACGTGCATCCCAGTCGGTCATTGCTCCAACATACCAGGTGTTGCCCGAGCGGCGTGCAATAGCAATATAATCGCTTACTTTTGCTTCAAGCACTTTGGTATCGTCCCAAACCGACGGCACTACTGACATGAATTCCATACATTCCGGTTCGCGGTAATAGTTCGACGGGTTATCGGCCAGCATTTGCAGCGGACTTTCGAAAACCACATACATTCCCAACTGGTGGCAACGGGTTCCGGGGCTCATTGGCTCATTAAATATGGGTTTGAAATTGGTTTTGTTGGCGTTTATCATTGCTCCGGGAGTAAAATCCATAGCACCGGCAACCATACGAATAAAGGGCAAGGTTACATTGTGTTCCGGATCTGGTAGCTCGCTCCATTTGGTATTCTCCAGCCCCTTCAATCCTTCGTACGAAATTACATTCGGGTAGGCACGGTCGAGGCCCGAAGGTTTATACGCACCATGATAGTCGACCAGCATTTGGCGCTTGGCACATTCGGCAGCAATTTTTTCGTAAAAATTAACCATCCACTGATCGTCGCGCTGCATAAAGTCAATTTTAATTCCTTTTACTCCCCATTTCTCAAACTGGTCGAGTGCTTCAGTTAGTTTATCGTCAAGGGCTTTCCACACCACCCATAAAATTACTTCCACATTTTTTTCTTTTCCATAATCGACCAACTCTTTAATATCAATTTCATTAACCACATGCATGATATCGTCCAAATGATACCAGCCCTCATCCAGAATAATGTATTCCAAACCGTATTTCGAGGCAAAATCGATATAATATTTATAGGTCTCGTTATTAATTCCTGCCTCAAAATCAACCCCATAAATATTGAGGGCATTCCACCAATCCCAGGCAACTTTGCCGGGTTTTATCCAGTCTGTATTCTCAATTTTTTGTTCTGGTGCCAGTTTGTAAATCAGTTCCGACTGAACCAGTTCTGCATCGTTTTCAGTAATTAGCATAGCCCTCCAGGGGAAGGTACGCGGACCATCACATTCGGCAATGTATTCAGCCTGTTTTGTTGGTTTTACATCCCGGTCGGTTAACTGTTTCTCTTCTAAAACTACCCCGGCAAATTTTCCTATCAAAGCATTGGGATTTTTATCGCATCCCTGTAAAAACATTCCCGGGTAATCCATTAAGTCCGACTCCGAAATGTAAGTTTTTACCCCATTGCCACAATCAACCAACATTCCGGTAGATCCAAACCTGTCTGCTGTTACATCCGAAAGGTTCTCGAGTAAATACTGCCGTTCCTGGTGCGAAAACATACTCTCTTCTTCGGGAAACCACATTTTATGATTGGCCGGAAAAGCAAAAGTTGCCTGTTCGGAAACAACCAGGTATTCTCCATCTTTATCCGATACCCAACGGTAGGCAGCCCCCTCGTCATAAGCCCTGAATTGCAGGGCATATCTATTAAATGAAATGGAAAGCTGGTTGTACTCATCCTGAATTTTGGCATATTTGCGTTGTACAACCGGTGTAAGTTCTTTTGAAACAGAAATCGTTTTTACCTTTTTTACCCTGGCGTCCTTACCCAAAATTGTACCGTCGCTTATTTCCATCGAAATGACAGAAGGAGAAACGATTTCACTACCATTCAGCAGAATCGAATATTTAACATCATTTTCCACGCTCACTTTAACGGTAATTTTCCCGGAAGGAGATTCAACAGAATATTCTTTGGCTGAAAGAGTTAGAACAAAAAACAGGAGACTTAAGATGATAGCTGGTCGTTTCATTTTTATTGGTTTTAAATTTATGGTGAAAGTTAAAAATTATATCTATTCAATTTGTAATAAAGTTTTCGCACTAAAAATTAATTGATTAATATTCCCCTATTAACCTTATATCAACCATAAAGACTAATTAAAACTAAACTATACCTATTTTCAATAATCGCGTAAAAGGATGTAGGTTAATTTTCCTAACTTTATAAAGAAGTTGTTTAAAGTAAAATTGGAAACCTACGAGTAACATATTGATTTCATTGGACATCAGCTAATTTTTCTTCCGTAGCTTTGGCTATGCAAGAAAAATGGAGCTTCGCCACTAAAACCAATATATCCCTCTCGAAATTCCCCTTTTACCTTAAATAACTTCAAAACAAAACCATTTAACTTAATAGTAATGTATAAAACTGTTTTTATAATAAGCTGTATAACGGTAATGTTTGTTACATCGTATGCCAGTAATTTTGAAAAAGATGTTTTTAAAACTTCGGAAGGCGACTTAACCATTACCTTTATTGGACATGGAACTCTGATGATGGAGTTTGAGGGAAAAGTAATACACATTGATCCGGTTGCACGGTACGCCGATTACTCAACTTTGCCCAAAGCCGATTTAATTTTAGTTACCCATGAGCATGGCGACCACCTCGATCCCAAAACTATTGACTTACTAAAAAAAGAGTCGACAAAAATTGTGCTCACGAAAATCTGTACCGAAAAACATAAAGGAACGGATATTATCAAAAACGGCGATTCGGGTAAGTTTGCGGGATTAAAAGTAGAAGCTGTTCCGGCATACAACATGGTGCATAAAAGGGCTGATGGTAATCCGTTTCATCCAAAAGGTGAAGGAAATGGTTATGTGATTGAATTTGGCGATAAAAAAGTATATGTAGCAGGCGATACAGAGAATATTCCTGAAATGACGGATTTAAAAAATATCGATATTGCTTTTCTGCCCATGAACCTGCCATACACCATGACCCCGGAAATGGTTACCGATGCAGCGAATTCTTTCAAACCAAAAGTATTGTATCCGTATCATTTCGGGAATACAAATACAAATGAGTTGGTGGAGTTAATGAAAAATCAAAATAATATTGAAGTTCGAATTAGAAAATTGAACTAAAAAAGATTTCTGGTTTCTTGAACAGATGCCGATTCACTATACTTTCTTTTTACAACCTCTCGATACACAGATGGTAGTTGCTGTAATTCCTATAACTGCAAAAACTGCTAGCGAAATGTAAAACACGTTTGTAGACACTTTTGCACAACAGGCTAAAAAACCAAAAAGCAACGTAACCAGGAATCCTAAGAAACCCCAAAGCCCCAAATGACAACATATTAATGCAAATGCTCGTTTCATAGCTCTCTTTTATACAAAGTTAAGCCGAAATTAGGGCATATTCCTGCAAACCATTGTGAGATATATCCCGTATAATCGTGATAGATATTACAATTAATATTTTAAATAAAATGAATAGTGTTGAAAGGAGTTGTACCGATTGTAACCTAAAATCGAATGCTGTTGCTGTTTTAAGCGACAAAGAACTGGGAATGCTTGAGGAGGGTTGCTCGAAATTAACCTTTAAAAAAGGAGAGTTGATTTTTAAAGAAGGAGCACCGGCAAGTTACATAACTTTTATCCGCGATGGATTTGTTAAACTCAGTAAAAAAGGGGTTGGAAACAGAGACTTTATACTAAGTATTTCAAAAAAAGGTGCATACCTGGGTATTCAGAATCTAAACAGGAAAAGCCACGAGAATTACTTCTCGGCAACGGCGATTACCAACAGCGAAATTTGTTTCATTAATATTGGCTGTTTCGGGAAATTGTTACAACGAAACGGAGCATTTGCTACAGAAGTAATTTCTACCATTTTTGACGATGAAATGCATTATTTCGACCGATTGGTAAACAACGTTCAACAACACCTGCACGGGAGGCTGGCAAACACTTTACTATATTTCCGGAATGATGTGTATATCGAAAATCCATTTAATTTAAACCTTACTAAAACCGAGGTGGCTTCGTTAATCGGCACTTCGCGCGAAAGTGTTTCACGTTTGCTGAAAGAATTTCAGGATACAGGTATAATAGCCATGGAAAGAAAAAAGATTACCATTCTGGACGAAGAGAAACTGGAGGAAATTAAATTAAAAGGTTAACAGCTGAAACACTAACCGACCTCACTTATTTTCATCAGCATTTCAATATTTATCAATTCAATCTCTTTGCCGTCAGTTTTAATAAAACCATCATCTTTAAAATCCTTCATCACCCTTATTACACTTTCGGTCGACATGCCTGTGAGCTCTGCAAAATCATTCCGGGTTAACGGAAGGTTAAAGCTTTCCGTTTTAAAAATTCGCTGGGCAAGACATAATAAAGTGTCGGCAACCCTTCCGTGTAACTGTTTATTTGTAAAACTGTGAAAACGGCCAAAAGTCTGTACTGCATGTTCATTTAATATATTAATAACGCGGTAAGCAAAACTCGAATTCTGAAGAATCAGTTGCTTAAACAGGTCGATACCTATCAGTTCAACCTCCGAATTGATATAGGTTGCTGCCGAATATAAAAATATGTTGTTCTCGTCGTGAATACAGGGCAGTCCAATTAAATTCCCTGGC
This sequence comes from Bacteroidota bacterium, assembly GCA_039714235.1. Lineage (GTDB taxonomy): Bacteria > Bacteroidota > Bacteroidia > Bacteroidales > Prolixibacteraceae > Draconibacterium. Next base: position 19,162 of record JBDLJS010000022.1, read on the forward strand.
GGAATTATTTTTAATATCAGGTTTTTGGGTTTCCCTTCAAGATACACTTTTGCCAGGCCTTTTTTTAAATAAACGATGTGAGATGCAAACGAACCCTGTTTACAAACGGTTTCACCCTTACTGTAGGTCAGGATCACTTTGTTTTTTTCAATCAGTTTTTTTTCACTTTCGGTAAGTGCATTAAAACAATTTTCCCCGTTAGGATAAACCGTACAACTATTTGAATATATATTTTCCATACAACCGTAAAAGTAATTTAAATAATGAATTGATTCATTATGTGAGATCAGGTTTTTATATGATTCATGTCAATTTATTGATGATTAGGATCAGTGGATTTGTTTACCTCTTTTATCGCTTAATATTATAAGCAAATGTCAGGTTAAAATAATTTTGCAGTAGAATAAATAAATCAGATACGAAGTATGAAAAAGATAACTAATCTGTCCTTTGTTTTTATTTTCCTTTCTTCTGTTTTGGCATACGGGCAAGAACCGCTGGATACTACAGAAAGAGTTAAGGTTGAGAACTATGTGTGGAAAGCTGATAAGAAGGCAAATGCAATTAATCACCGATCGTTCGAGAGCCTAAAGATTGATTTTGAAAATGCTCATCAGGTTACTGAAACCTGCTTGTCGTGCCACACATCGCGCGGAAAGGAATTAATGGCAACCAGCCACTGGAAATGGGAACGCACCGAAATGCTTGAAGGGAAAGGAGAAATTCCGGTAGGAAAGAAGAATATCCTGAATAATTTTTGCATTGGAGTTTCGGCAAGCGAAAAAACCTGTACACGTTGCCATATCGGGTACGGCTGGGAAGATAAATCGTTCGATTTTAACGATTCTAAAAACATCGACTGCCTGGTTTGCCACGATAATTCGGACACCTACGAGAAGAAAAAAGGAGGGGCAGGGTATCCTGCTGAATCGGTAAATCTTTCGTATGTCGCCCAAAATGTAGGTATGCCCAAGCGCGAAAACTGCGGTGTTTGCCACTTTTGGGGCGGTGGAGGAAACAACGTAAAACACGGCGATTTGGAGATTGCCCTGCTGGAATGTTCGAAAGAGGTTGATGTTCACATGGCAGTTGAAGGAGAAGATATGAGTTGTGTGGCTTGCCATGTAACCGAAAATCATCAGATGGCAGGGAAACTTTATGCTTTATCGTCGGAAAATAAGAACCGGGCGACATGTGAACAATGTCATTCAGAAACACCGCACCAGGATAACCTGTTAAACGAACATAACAAAAGAGTAGCTTGTCAAACATGCCATATCCCAACATACGCAAAAGCAAACAGTACTAAAATGATTTGGGACTGGTCGACAGCCGGTGTACTGGATGATGAAGGGAAGCCAAAACATGAAAGCGATGCCGATGGAAACCATAATTACCTTTCAATAAAAGGTACGTTTGTTTACGACGACCATGTAGTACCGGAATATTACTGGTTTAACGGTATTGCCAACCACCAGCTAATTACCGATAGAATAGATACTGTGCCGGTACAAATGAATTCGCTCGATGGTTCGTACAGAGATAAGGGTGCCAATCAGAAAAGCCATGCGCCTTCTAAAATATGGCCGGTTAAGGTACACCGCGGAAAACAAATTTTCGATACGAAAAACAAAACACTGATACAACCAAAACTCTGGTCGCCCAACGCAGGAGACAGTGCCTATTGGGTCGATTTCGACTGGAATGCGGCAGCAACTGCAGGTATGAATTACGTTGGCTTGCCTTACAGTGGCAACTACAATTTTGTTGAAACCGAAATGTACTGGCCTTTGAACCACATGGTTGCGCCAAAAGAACAGTCGTTAAGCTGTAAAGATTGTCATACCAGAGATAATGGCAGGCTAGCTAATTTGAACGATTTTTATTTGCCAGGCAGAGATAACAATCAATACCTCGATATAAGCGGATTTGCTATGGTGGGTTTTATTCTCCTATTTGTTTTCATGCACGGGGCTCTCAGGGCACTTACCGCAAAAAATGAAAAAGATTCTTAACAAATTATAAAAACTACAAATTTGATTTTATGAAGAAGGTTTATATATATAAAATATTCGAAAGGTTCTGGCACTGGGCACAAGCCTTGTTTATATTTGTGCTGGTTGTTACAGGATTCGAAATACACAGTACCTATAACCTGATAGGTTACGAACTGGCAGTAAAAATCCATAATTACTCAGCGTGGGCATATCTTGTCCTTATAGTTTTTACAATATTCTGGCATTTTTCAACCACCGAATGGAGGCAGTATATTCCAACAACAAAGTTGATAAAAGCCCAGATAGAATATTATATAACCGGGATATTCAGACATGCTCCTCACCCTACCAAAAAATTAGTTTATAATAAATTTAATCCGTTGCAGCGTTTAATTTACCTGGGATTAAAAGTTCTTGTTATTCCCGTACAGCTCATCTCCGGATTTTTATATCTATATTTTAATTCCCCGATAAAAGGATTCGAGCTTGAGAGTTTACAATCGCTGGCAGTCTTTCATACATTTGGTGCTTTTCTTCTTTTTTCATTCGTTATTGCGCACGTATATTTAACTACTACCGGGCACAAACCCATGTCGGCAATAAAAGCCATGGTTACTGGTTGGGAAGAGATGGATGATGAAACAATTCATGATCGAATGGTGAATGATTTTGAAATTTCGTTGCTTAAAACCAAAACACAGTTTAAGTCTGTTGATGGGAAAAGTGAGATTCTTGACAATGCATTGTCAAAAGCCCAGGAAAATATTGGCGCATTTATTAACGGGAAAGACAACCGGCTGCGCGATGCGCTGGCAACAAGCGGGGTAGGATATTTCTGCATATCGAAGGACGGTTATTACAGGGAAGTAAATCAATCGTGGATTAATTTATATAAATACGACAACAAAAAGGAAATTATTGGAAAACATTATCAGTTAAGCCGTACAAAAGAAGATTTCGAAGAGCTGGAGAAAACAGTAGCCCGCGTTTTACAAGGTGAAACGGTTAATCATGGCGAAGTAAAACGAATTTGTAAAGACGGTGCATTTGGGTACCACACGTTAACTATTTCGCCGGTTGTGGTGAAAGGCAAGATCGTTGCTTTCGAAGGATTTATTATCGACACGACCGATATGCGCCTGGCCGAAAAGGAACTGTTAAAAAAGAAACTTAGAGTAGAAGAAAAATTAAAACAAAAGGATCTGGTAGATTAAAAAACGTTTGTTATGCCTGATTGCATTACATTACTTAAAGATTAGAAATTAGTAAAACAAATAATTAGTACCTGATGAAGAAAACATTTTTAATACTGGCAACATTATCCATATTAGTTGGATGTAACAAAACCGATACTTTTAAATCGGTCGACGAAATGGTTCAGCTGGCCGGAAAAGATTTAAATTCAATAACGGTAGAACAGCTGAAAACAAAAATCGATAGTTTCGAAATGTTCAATTTAATTGATGTTCGCGAACCAGGAGAACATAATCACGGGTATATTCCCGGCTCGGTAAATATCCCCAGGGGTGTACTCGAATTTAATATTGGGAAAGAGGATTTCTGGGAAAGTACCGGCTTTTATTACCCTGAGAAAACGGAAGAGTTTATTCTGTACTGTAAAAAAGGAAGCAGAAGTATTTTATCTGCCGAAGCACTAAAAAAACTTGGCTACGAAAATGTGGTAATTATTGAAGGTGGCTGGAAAAAATGGGAATTAAGTTATCCTACATTACAGGAAAAAAATCTTGAAATGGAATCTCATGATAGTGGAGGAGAAGTAGGAGGTTGTTAGGGGTTCAAAAAGGCAAATAAATAAAACCGCTTGTAACAAGCGGTTTTACTTCTTTATGTTATTATTACCAGGTAAATGTTATAATCTTAGTTTATAATGTTTTTACATCCTTTAGAAACACAAACAGCTGAAGCGACTATTCCAACCAGGGCAAAAACAATTAACGAACCATAAAAAACATTCTGAGATAAATCAGCACAACATGCCAGAAAACCTAAAAATAATGTTGCAAAGAATCCTAGAATACCCCATAATCCCAGGTTATAGCAAACTAATACGAGTACTTTTTTCATAATAATATGGTTTAAAAAAAATTAAATGTTACACAGCAAAAATACTCAACATATCAGTCATTTGTTCACGAATCTAAGTGATATAATTCTTCTGTTGTTGTGACATTATTTCATAATTAGTGTGATTTTATCTGTGTTAAAACGTGATATTTGTTACAGTACTAAATAAAGAATATGGAGAATAAAAAAGAGTTATGTAGCAATTGCAATATAAGGTCTAGCGTAGTTTCTGTACTCAATAAAGAAGAGTTAACAGTTTTGGAAAGGGCCTGTTTGCAAACCGAATTTGTAAAAGGTGAGTTGATTTTTAAGGAAGGTACTCCGGCTAACCAAATAGTTTACATCCGCGAAGGATTTGCAAAGCTAAGTAAATCTGGTATTGGTGGCAGGGACTATATCCTGAGTATTTCTAAAAAAGGAGCCTACCTCGGAATTCATAACCTGAATAAAACTACCAGGCAATATAATGTTTCTGCTACTGCCATTACCAAATGCAAGGTTTGTTTTATCGATATCGAAAAATTTGGTGTTCTGGTAAGACGAAACGGCGATTTTGCCATGGAGATTATTTCATACATTTTTGGCGACGAAATGAACTATTTCGACAGGTTGGTTAATAATGTACAGCAGCAACTTCACGGTAGATTGGCAAATACCTTACACTATTTTGCCAACGAAGTTTATAACGAAAGTTCTTTTAATCTTAATCTCACAAAAGCAGAATTGGCTTCGCTTATTGGCACATCGCGCGAAAGTGTATCTCGATTGTTAAAAGAATTTCAGGATGCAGGGATTATAAAAATGGGAAAAAATCAGGTTACAATTCTTGATGATGAAAAATTGCTGGAAATAAAACAGAAAGGTTAGCCCACTATACTTAAATGCCTCACCTTTTCAAAATCGAGAATTTTAATGTGTTTGCCTTTTATTTCAACAATCTTTTCTTTTGTAAAATCTTTAATTACTCTCGAAACACTTTCCTGAGACATATTCATAATGCCTGCCATGTCTTTTTTTGATAGCGGAACTGTAAAAGTTTTTCTTTTATATATACGTAAACTAAGGCACAGCAATAAATCGGCAAATCTTCCATGAAGTTGTTTTAAAGTAAGGCACGCCATTCTGTTATACGAAAAAAGAGTTTCCTCATTCAGGTGGCTCAGCATTTGTGCACTAAACCTGGCATTTTCAACTATTAGTTCCTTAATGGCTTTAATATCAAGCAAACAAACACTAACATCATCATAGGCATAAGCCGAATAAGGATAAACATTCTGAGAAAATATTGCCTGCATGCCTATCAATTTCCCACGGCTTTCTATCGACAACACCAGCTCCTCATTGGCGTGTTCGCGGTAAACTTTAACCACGCCTTTTTTAATATAAACCAAATGACCGGCCAGCGCTCCCTGTTTAATAATCGTTTCCCCCTTTTTAAAAGTTAATTCAACCCTGTTTCGGTTAATCCTGATTAACTCATCGGTTGTAAGCTCTTTAAAAGGCAACGACATACACGAGCAGCCTACACACTTCTTTGGTATCTTAGTTGATAATAGATTCATCCATTTCAAATTCTGATTACGAATATATATAAAATGTTATCATTTCTTCACAAGTCAAATAAATTCTTGATTTATATCAAATTGAAACATGAGAACGAAATTATTTTTATTTGAGTAGCTCCAATGCAGTTTTCTGGTCTCTTAAAAAAAGCCCGTGTACTTTTACCCCGTTGATTTTTATTAATAAACATTTTTTAAAGGACATGAGAAAGGCAATCAATTTATTGATCTTTAGCTTTGTGGTGTTAGTTATTTGCAAAAGCCTACAAACAACAAATCAATCCACTAAAGATTTTAAAAGCAGCGATCAAGCTATTGTTATTGCTAAAACACAAATGGAATTTAGTTGCGAAAGTGTCCGCACAATGCAGGGAGGTTGGAAGCATGGCAAGAAGCCTATCCCGGTTTAGTTGAGAAAATTATAGTTGAAGATACCGGTTACGACAATGTTGCTTAGGTAGCAGAAGCGGCCGGTGTGTTAGAATAATTAATAACCTAAAATTTATTTATAATGAAAAAGTTTTTTATCTACAGTTTGTTAATTGCTTTTGTTGCAACTTTTACTTTTACAGGTTGTAAGCAGGATAATTCAGGTACAGAAGCAGCAGCCTACGAAACACTAACTACCCATCTGAAATCGATTGATCTGGACATTGATCATGTAATTAAAAATGCCGATGGGCAAAAGTTTGTTATGGGCGCACCCGTCGATGGCAATGTTAGCAGCAAATGGGTAATGGATATACGCAGTGCAACCGATTTTGCAGCAAGCCATATCGAAGGTGCACATAACGTTGCATTTTCCGATATTTTAACTGAAGCTGCCACGGCTGACAAGCCAATTCTGGTTGTATGTTATACCGGGCAAACTGCCTGTTATGCTACTTCGCTGTTAAGACTTTATGGTCATGAGGATGCACAGGCACTGAAATGGGGTATGAGTGGATGGAATGCTCAGTTTGATAAATGGACTCCGAATTGTAAAGACCTTACCGATGGTAATAACTGGACAGCAACTGCAGCCGATGCCGGATCATTTAATGCTCCCGCAATTAATTCAACCACTACAGAAGGTGCTGCTTTACTTAAGGAAAGAGTAGAAGCGGTTGTTGCTGGCGGATTTAAAGCCATTGCTCCCGACGATGTTTTGGCCAATCCCGGGAACTTCTACATTAATAACTATTTTTCCGATGCTCATTACACAGGCTTTGGACATGTAAATGGTGCTGTTAGGATTAGTCCTTTACTGATAAACGACTGCAGCAAACTCGATCCGAGTTCAACTGTAATTACTTATTGCTACACCGGACAAACTTCGGCCGTTATTACTGCTTATCTGAATGTTCTAGGTTTTGATGCCAAAAGTTTAAAATTTGGTGTTAACGGAATGACTACATCTAATCCATTCTGGGAAGCAGGTAGTGTTACAAATCACTGGGGATTCGACTCAAATCCAAAAGATTTACCAACAGTTAACTAAATAATTAGGAGAGGATGATTGAAATATATTATCCTCTCTTTTTATAATCATTTTAAACATATGATAATCATGCGTAAATTATTGATTCTTTTTATTGCAGCAATCTTTGTTGGAATGAATGCTAACGCCCAGGGATGTGCTGAACCAGCCTCGGAAGATGGAGTTAATGTGTTTGGATTTTTGCAAGCTCAATATGACTATAACATGTTTGACGAAACAGAGTCAACTTTCGGGTTTAACCGTTCGCGGATTGGAGTAATGGGTAATATTCCGTACGATTTCAGTTATTATGTATTACTCGAAACAAGTCCATTTAAGAAAGACGGACCTAAGGCGTATTTATTAGATGCATTTATTACGTACAAACGTTTTTCGTTTGCAAATGTGAGTGTGGGTTCTTTTAAAAGTCCTTTTGGATTAGAACTAACTACTCCTTGTCATGCACTACATACTATCAATCGTTCAAAATTTGTAAGCGAGCTCACCGCTCCCGATCGCGATATGGGTTTAATGTTACTGGGTGGCTCCGATACAACTTTGCTCAAATATGCCGTAGCCGTTACCAACGGAACAGGTTTGTTAACCTATGATAAAGACACTTATAAAGATATTGCCGGACGTGTATTAATTCAGCCAACTAACTGGATGCATGTTGGAGCCAGCTATAAAACAGGTAAATCTGTAAATGCAGATCCGACTTTAGGCGACAATACAACCATGAGGTTTGGTGTTGAGGCTGAAGTGAATATTTTCAATTTCCTCATTCAGGGAGAATACATATACGGGAAAGATGATGGTTCGTATACCGTAGGCGGAGGCTGTGGAGGTGATCCGGAAGTAATTCAGGGAAGTATAAAACGTTCCGGAATGTATGTTATGGCATTATACCGTACACCATGGAACATTGAACCTGTTATTAAGTACGAAAACTATAATACAGATTTGGATGCTACCAATAACCTGGAACAGGTAACAACTTATGGTATTAATTACTTCTTTAATGAATGGACAAGGTTGCAGATAAATTACGAATATGCTGCAGAACAGACTCATGAAATTAATAATGACCGCGTAATGGTCCAGTTGCAGGTTAGATTCTAAAATCAATTAATTAATATAAACAAAATCAAAATGAAACTTAACAAATTTCTTCTTTTAGGAATAGTACTTTTTGTTGCATCGGCAATCTCTGCTCAGGACGTAATTTCTGCAACAGAATTGGCAAAAATCTCAAAAAACAAAGATGTTGTTGTGGTTTGGGCAGGTGCAAAAGATGGATATAAAGTTCATATTGCAGGGTCGGTAAATATGCCGCACAGTACATTATACAACAATGAGCCAATCAGGGCCATGCTGAAACCGGCTACTGAAATGGCTAAATTATTGGGAGCAAAAGGCATTTCGCCCGATAAAACAATTGTTGTTTACGACGAAGGTTCGAGTAAATATTCAGGCCGTATGTACTGGATGCTTAAATACCTGGGAGCACCCAATGTTAAAATGCTAAATGGTAACATGAAAGCATGGAAAGCAAAACGTAAACCAATTACCGGTGCTCCGGCAAAAGTAGGTGCAACAACCTTTACTCCAAAAGTAGACGATGCACAGTTGGCAAATATGGCCGATGTTAAAAAAGCCATTGGAAACTCTTCTTATGTATTGGTTGATGCCCGTACTCCGGAAGAATATGCCGGAACAGCCGAAACAGAGCTTCGTAAAGGGCATATTCCGGGCGCAGTAAATGTAAACTACGAAACTGTTCTCGACAGCAAAGGCATGTTAAAGCCGAACGATGCATTAAAATCGATGTTCGAATCGAAAGGAGTAACTTCTGATAAAACAGCAATCGTGTATTGCGAAACAAGTGTACGAGCAGGAGTTGTTTATCTGGCATTAAAAGGATTGGGATACACCAATGTAAAAGTATATGATGGAGCATATTTGGAATGGCAATCTACTGCATCTAACAAAGTAGAGTAGCCTTTCACATGTCCGAGCGCCTGGTATTTACCAGGCGCTTTTTTCATCCGATACGGGTACATATATCCTAACGAGGTACCTATATTAAGTTCAGTTAGAAAATAAAAATCCGCCAACCCAATTCAGGGAAGGCGGATTTTTATTTTATACCGTATTCGTTCTATTTTACCAATTGATTTAAATCTATTTTCTCATTTAAATTCAATTCCAGGTTTGGCGATTTTATTATTGAATTAAAATCCATGATATCGACATTTTTGCTGTTGGCAAATTCAGCCGGAAGAACGGCAATTCTGAATATCTGGTCTTTCCATTCTGCATCTAAAAGATCTCCTAAATCAATTGTCCCTTCAAGAAATACCTGAACGTCAGCAATAGTATAATCAAAATTATATTGAAGCACTCCTTCGGGTAAAACAACAGTTTGAGGCAATAAACGCCATACATCCAAACCGTCAGCCTGTTCCCAAAGAACATATACTAATACTACATCGCTTTCATACACTGTAAAATCTTGTGGAAACTGATAATAGAGCGTGTAATCGTTTTCAAATAAAAAATCACCCTGGATCTCAAATACTGAACCAATAAAAGTATCGCCGGGTAACCCAGGAGGGCCAATTGGGCCTTCGCAAGATGTAAGCATCATTGCAGCAGTAATAAATAATATTCCAATAATTGTTTTCATCTCATTAGGGATAATAGTTTTAAAGGTATTCGATGTAACTCGCCTAATAAAAGTCCCTATTTCATTTTGTTTGTTCTGTATTGCTCGTTTCATGGCTTATAGAATTTAAAAGTTAATAACTCTGTTTGGAGTATTAATAAACAAGTATGGTGCCAAAAAAAAGCCTCCGGTATAATAACCAGAAGCTTTTTTGTCGAATTGATTAATTATGTTATTATTACCCCTTAGGTTTTCTTTCCAGGGTTCCAGGAACCGGAACCTCAGCTTTTGCCATGTAACCAATATCTCCCATAATGTAAGTATCCGGTCCAAGTTTCATATCAGAGTTCATCATTTCTTCGTAAGTAACTTCTTTTCCGGTGTATGCCGATACACGACCCATAATTGCCACCATTACCGATTCAGCAGTAGCTTCTGCTTCGTTAAACGGAATATTTTCACGAATACATGTAATTAAGTCTTTGTGCTCTTGTACGTAAGGGCTGGTTTCGTGAATATCGAAAGATGATATTTCATTTCCAGCTAAATCAAAAATTGTATTCGGTGTTGAATGTTCTGATAAGTAAATACGTCCTTTTGTACCATGGAATTCTTCGTAAAGAGCTACATCGCAACTGTTAATTTGACGACTCATACTGTGAATGTGCATTCCGTCATCGTATACATAATCAACACTGAAGTTATCGTATTGGTCTCCAGTTAATCTTCGTTGACGCGAACCAAAACCTAAAGCTTTAACAGGAGCTTTCCCGATAAACCAGTTGGCAACATCGATTTGGTGAATGTGTTGCTCAACAATGTGGTCGCCCGATAGCCAGCACCAGTTTACCCAGTCACGAATCATCCATTCCATTTCACTCCAGGCAGGATTACTGTCACGGTGCCACAATTTACCAAGATTACAATATACATTTGCACCGGTAAGGGCACCAATGGCATTATTTTCGTTACATTCTTTAAACAGATTTACATATTTATGCTGGTGACGACGCTGAGTTCCTGTAACTACCTTTAATCCGGCAGCATCAGCCATTTTTGCAGCTGCCAATACCTGGCGGATACCAACAGGATCGACCGCAACCGGTTTTTCCATAAACACATGTTTGCGTGCTTTTACAGCTGCTTCGAAATGCTCTGGACGAAATTTTGGAGGTGTAGCCAGGATAACAATATCAACACCCGATGCGATTACTTTTTCAAAAGCATCGAAACCTACAAAACTATTCTCATCGGCAACTTCTGTTTGAGACTTGTGTTTTTTTAGCTTGGCCCTTATGTCGTCGATACGATCCTGAAAAACATCGCCCACGGCAGTAACTGCAACTGTTGAACCTCCTGCGTCGAGAAAATTTAATGCCGCCCCTGAACCACGACCGCCACAACCAATTATTCCTGCTTTTAAAACGTCACCAGTTGGAACTTCGTCAAGCATTGGCGGGAAGTTATACTCTCTGGGCACCCAATCGTATGAGCCATTACTGGCTTCCCCCGAACCTCCTCCCGGGGCACACGATGACAGCGTTCCTACTCCCATTGCACCGGCTGCTCCAATTGCAGCAGCTCCGGTTAAAAATTTTCTTCTCGAGAAATTATTTTCACTCATGAAATTATGCTTTAGGTTTTCTTTCCAGGGTTCCCGGAACCGGAACTTCAGCTTTTGCCATATAACCAATGTCTCCCATAATATATGTTTCCGGACCAATTTTCATATCCGAATTCATCATCTCTTCGTAAGTAACTTCTTTTCCGGTGTATGCCGAAACACGCCCCATTATGGCAACCATTACAGAAATGGCTGTTGCTTCTGCCTCGTTAAACGGAATATTCTTGCGAATACAGGTTATCAGGTTTTTATGTTCCTGAACGTACGGGCTGGTTTCCGATTTTGGAGCCAGGAACAGTTGATTCCCCACTGAATCGACAATCTGCGGAGTATGCCCAACTGTTGTTGCAATGGCTTTTGTTCCGTGGAAAATTTCGTAAACACCATTTGTACAGCTGTTTATCTGGCGGCATGTACTGTGAATGTGCATTCCATCATCGTAAATATAATCAACACTAAAATTATCATATTGGTCGCCCGTTACCCTGCGTTGACGCGAACCAAAACCGAGTGCTTTAACCGGGTGTTTCCCAATAAACCAGTTGGCTACATCGATATTATGAACATGCTGTTCAACAATGTGATCGCCCGATAGCCAGCACCAGTTTACCCAGTCGCGAATCATCCATTCCATTTCGCTCCAGCTTGGATTATTGTCGCGGTGCCACAATTTACCACCATTCCAGTATACATTTGCACCGGTAATTTTACCAATGGCATTGTTATCTAATTCTTTGTAAAGATTAATATAAGAAAGTTCGTGTCGACGTTGTGTGCCGGTAACAACTTTAAGCCCTGCAGCATCTGCCATTTTTGCTGCTGCCAGTACCTGTCTTATACCATCCGGATCAACCGCAATAGGTTTTTCCATAAACACATGTTTACGTGCTTTTACAGCTGCTTCGAAATGCTCTGGACGAAATTTTGGAGGTGTAGCCAGGATAACAATATCAACACCCGATGCGATTACTTTTTCAAAAGCATCGAAACCTACAAAACTATTCTCATCGGCAACTTCTGTTTGAGACTTGTGTTTTTTTAGCTTGGCCCTTATGTCGTCGATACGATCCTGAAAAACATCGCCCACGGCAGTAACTGCAACTGTTGAACCTCCTGCGTCGAGAAAATTTAATGCCGCCCCTGAACCACGACCGCCACAACCAATTATTCCTGCTTTTAAAACGTCACCAGTTGGAACTTCGTCAAGCATTGGCGGGAAGTTATACTCTCTGGGCACCCAATCGTATGAGCCATTACTGGCTTCCCCCGAACCTCCTCCCGGGGCACACGATGACAGCGTTCCTACTCCCATTGCACCGGCTGCTCCAATTGCAGCAGCTCCGGTTAAAAATTTTCTTCTCGAAAAGTTATTTTCACTCATGATAAATTATTTTAGTTGAATTTAGGATTCTAAATGTATTAATTTTTTCCTGTTTTTTCATCATATTCACAAATCACCCTAAAACTTACATAGTTACAGTCTGATAACCACCAGATACTTTTAGGCATTTGAGGATCGGTTTTCATCCAGTCTACACTCCTGGTAAAATCGCGTGCAGCACTTCTAACTTCTCCAACCTGGCTTTTAAACGAACCTCCCCTGATAACTCTTTCATCACCCGATGAAGGTCCTTTGGGATCAGTAGCCCCATCCGGCAATTTAGAATATGCATCTTCGGCATACCAGTCAGAACAATATTCTGCTGCATTTCCCGATATATTCCTTAATCCAAATGGATTTGCTTCAACACTCTCTGGTTCGTTTGTTTTAAGCTGGCTGTTTTTGCCGTATACAACATAACTATTAATCGCGTTGCTGCCTTTTCCAAACAATTTTCCAAAGAAACCCTGCTCCCCGAAATCTTTAGGATCTCCTTCGAAAAAGAACGGCGTTTCGGTTCCACCCCTGGCAGCATATTCCCATTCTGCTTCGGTTGGCAGGCGATAGGTTTTGCCTGTAACCTGCGACAGCCATTTACAATACGTTTCTGCCGAATGGTAGCTCATTGTAATTGCCGGCCGGTTTCCAAGTCCCCAGTTTTGATCAGGCTGTCCGTAAGGTGGAGTAGGCCCTGAAATAGCATCTACATCAGTCATGGTACGGGTTCCTTCTGTATCAGTTGTGCGTCCTTCAGCAGCAGTGGCACTGTAAAACGACAGGTAATTATCCCAGGTTACTTCAATTTCAGCCATAAAAAACGGGCTGATGTTAACTGTTTTTTGTGGCCCTTCGTCAGTTTTTCGAAGTTGTTCTGATTCGGGGCTACCCATTTTAAAACTACCCCCGGGGATAGCTTTCATATTAAAAGAGATGGTTGTGCCCGGAATGGTTTCTGTAAAATCTTCATGTAAACTGACTACTGCCGGCTCGGTAAATTTCTCAATATTTTCGTTTCCTGTACTGCCAAATTCAACATTTTTGGCATGCAATGCATTCGGGTCGTAGTGACCTACATTTAAATGACAATTAATACATCTCAGTTCTTCTTCATGCTGAGTATAATATAAATGGGCATCCTGTCCTTCTTTGTTTAAAGTTAGAGGGAACAGATTTTCGTGACAATGAATACATGATGCTTTAAATACGTGATGCTCTGCCTGCTCCAGTGTAGATTTGGCTTCCCAGTTAAAATCTGCGCTGTCTTTAAAAACAATTCCGTATGCATCGCGAACCGAAGCTTTTACCTTTTCCTTTAAATAACCATGACCTTTGGGCGGGAGATGGCAATCAACGCATCCTATATGAATTCCAACCCTGGTATCGTGGTGAACAGAAAGTTTCCATGAATCGAAAACGTGAGGATGCACATGGCACATTTCACACGATTCGGGTGTTGAGGTAGCCTCTATGGCTTTGTGAGAATAAATGGTAGCCAGAATACCCAACGCAAAACCGATAAAAATTACCAGTAAAAGCTTTTTCCTCAGATACTTCCCAGATCTTTTGAACATAGTATATGGTTATTTATCAGGTTAATTGATTTTAAAGCAACCAAATTTAATAATTTATTATTCGAATGTACAAAGTTCGAAATATTTAAAATGAATATAAAAACGTTCAAACCTGAACTTTTCTGTTTAACCGGAATTGTACGCAAAACTGTATAAAATAAAGACGCAGGAAATAAGATTGTTACCTAACATGAACAATTATTCTTTAAAAGGAGACATTTTTTTGTAAATTACACTATGAACAGGTTAACCCGGGGTATTTCCGATATACTTGAGCTGTTTTTTCCCTCGCTCTGTATTGCCTGCGGAGAACGATTAATTTCGCAGGAAAAATTTGTATGCTTTAGTTGCTGGTTCGATTTACCGGTAACAAATTTTCATGAGAATCCTGAAAATAAGGTTGCTCAACTTTTTTGGGGAAGAGTTAAAATTGAAAATGCAACTTCTTTTTTCTCATATAAAAAAGGTAGCAAATACCAGCAGTTAATACATTTTATAAAATATAAGGGACAAAAAAAGCTGGGATTAGAAGCTGGCAGGAAATTCGGATATGTTTTACGCGAAACGGAAAGTTTTAGTTGTATCGATACTGTTGTTCCGGTGCCATTACATCCAAAAAAAGAAAAAATACGGGGATTTAATCAAAGCTCGTGGATTGCACAGGGAGTTGCTGAAGCCATGGGGAAAACACTATCAGACAATAATTTATACCGGAAAATTCACACATCAACCCAAACGCGAAAAAACCGTTATGAACGTTGGCAAAATGTAGAAGGAATTTTTGGTCTAAAGAATCCCGAAGAGTATTCGGGGAAACATATCCTTTTGGTCGACGATGTGGTAACAACCGGATCAACACTTGAAGCTTGTGCTTTTCAATTGTTAAAATTACCCAAAACAAAGGTAAGCATTGCTACCCTCGCTTTTGCCGATTATTAATTGTTCCCCCACTCAAAAGAACCGATATCGAAACCGGCAAGTTTAAGTACTCTCTCAACAACTGTTTCGGCAACCTGCTCAACCGTTTGCGGCTTGCTGTAAAACGATGGTGTTGCCGGACAGATTGTTCCTCCTGCAAGCGCAACGGTCTTCATATTTTCAATATGAATTAAACTGTACGGCGTTTCCCGGGGTACTAAAATCAGTTTACGTTTTTCTTTCAGCATAACATCAGCCGCACGGGAAACCAGGTCGTCAGAAACTCCATTGGCAATCCGGCCAAGTGTGCCCATGGAGCAGGGGCAAATAATCAGAGTGTCAAATTTTGAAGAGCCTGATGCAAACGGGGCATAAAAATCGTCCTTCTCGTAAACATGAAAAGGATAAACCAGCACAAATTCTTCATCCAGTTCATATTTCCAGATATCGAGCGCATTTGATGAAAAAATTACACCGACCTCTTCTACCTGGTCTTTTATTTCGCGAAGCTTATCGAACAATACTTTTGCAAAAATAGCTCCGCTGGCACCGGTTACTGCAACTACAATTTTTCGTTTCATGATTATTGTTTTAATTACCTGCCAAACTGATAATATAATGCCAGCGAAATTACATTGTTAAACTGGTTGTTGTGCCAGTAATAATTGGAATTGCCCGGCTTTTCCCTGATTGGGATTACCGAAAGCGCAAACCTGAGGTCTACCGAAACCTGTTCCAGAAAATCGAACTGAAAACCCAGGAATGGCTGTAAGTCAAAATTCTTAAAAGGGTGCTGATCCTCTTCCGGAAATTCCCCGTATGAACCAACCTCTTTTGAATGAAGAAGTACACCGGGCATTATACCCCCGATAATCATACCCCGGTCATTAGTCCTGAAACCCATAAAAACAGGAATATCGATATAACCCAACCGCATAACATATTTTTCTTGTTCGGGTAATTTTGGGTTGTACTTTTTTCTTGAGCCCTTTTGCGAATATTTAATTTCCATCCCTGCAACAATAGCCGGGGCGACATCGGTTTGTACAAAAATACCGGCTAAAACACCTGCTTTGTTAAATCCTTTAAATGCATCGCCTTCAACCTGCGAAGCATTAAATCCGGCAATTAAACCAGCATCAAAGCGTTGAGCCACAGCCATATTCAATACAAATAATAAACTAATTCCAATGAATATTTTTCTATACATTCTATTTGAGTTTTTCAAGTTCCGTTTTTAATAATTCTACTCCTCTTCCGGCTTTCTCTTCAATGTAAGTTACATTTTGCTGATAAACCGACGGACGATTGGGATCGACAATAAATATCTGCGTATCTGGTTGAACGTAATTAACCAAAGCAGCTGCCGGGTAAACTGCCAGCGAAGTTCCAACCACCAATAAAATATCGGCACCCTGAACAACGGCAATTGCCTCTTCTATAGCCGGAACAGGCTCCCCAAACCACACAATATGGGGCCGGAGCTGGCTCCCCAGTTCACATTTATCTCCCATTTTCAGCTCCCAGTGATCCATGGTGTAAACAAGTGACGAATCAATAGTACTCCTCACTTTCCTGAGTTCGCCGTGCAGGTGCAATACTTTTGTACTTCCCGACTGTTCGTGCAGATCGTCAACATTTTGTGTAACAACCTCCACATCGAACCATTCTTCCAGTTCTGCAATACCTGTATGCCCTGCATTTGGTAATGCCTCAAAAAGCAGTTTCCGCCTCTCGTTATAAAAACGCAGTACCAGTTCAGGATTTCTGTCCCAGGCCTCTGGGCTGGCAACTTCGGTAACATCGTATTGCTCCCAAAGGCCTCCCATATCGCGAAATGTCTTTAGTCCGCTCTCCTGGCTCATGCCTGCTCCCGAAAGTACTACTAACTTTTTCATGTGTTTAAAATTGTTTGTTTCTTATGGTAACACATGGAATTCGCATGATTTTATTCATTCTCAGTTGGTGTGATTCAATTCTCATGCTCATTTCATAAGATTAAAAGTACAATTAAAATTGATTCGATTAAGAGACTGATTAAAAAAAACGGAATACCACTTCGAATCTCTCGAATTCTGATATTTTTGTATCGATGATTGACCATGCGACCATAGAAAGGATTTTAGATGCTGCTGATGTTGCCGATGTAGTTTCTGATTTTGTAACGCTCAAAAAACGAGGTGTTAACATGTTAGGATTGTGCCCGTTTCATAACGAAAAAACACCATCCTTTACGGTTTCTCCGGCAAAGGGGATTTTTAAGTGTTTTGGCTGCGGCAAAGGAGGCAACGCCGTTAATTTTATAATGGAGCATGAAAACCTCACCTATCCGGAAGCGCTTAAATGGCTGGCAAAAAAATACAACATTGAGGTTGTTGAAAAGGAAGAAACCGAAGAGCAGAAGCAACTAAAGGATGAACGTGAAAGCTTAATGATTGTATCAGGATTTGCGCAAAAATATTTTACACGCTATTTATGGGAAGAAAACGAGGGGCGTACTATCGGTTTAAGTTACTTCCGGGAACGCAGTTTCAGGGAGGATATCCTGAAAAAATTTGAAGTTGGTTATGCCCCAGATGGTAAAATCCCATTTACCGATGCAGCCCAGAAACAGGGTTATAAACTTGAATTTCTCGAAAAAACAGGGCTTACGATTAAACGCGACGACTGGCTGCGTGACCGTTTTGCCGGGCGGGTCATTTTTCCGATTCATAACCTTGCCGGGCGTGTAATTGCCTTTGGCGGACGAATTTTAAAAGACGATCCCAAAGCTGCAAAATATGTAAACTCTCCCGAATCGGAGATTTACCACAAAAGCCGGGTGTTGTACGGAATATTCCAGGCAAAACGCGAAGTAGCCAAAAACGATAAATGCTACCTGGTTGAAGGGTATACCGATGTTCTGTCGATGCATCAGGCCGGAATTGAAAATGTTGTGGCTTCGTCGGGCACTGCATTAACTGCTGATCAGATTAGATTAATAAAACGGTTTACACCAAATATTACCATTATTTACGATGGCGATGAGGCAGGGATAAAGGCCTCGCTGCGAGGAATCGATCTTGTTCTGGAAGAGGGAATGAATGTTAAAGTGTTGCTTCTTCCCGAGGGAGAAGATCCCGACTCTTTTGCAAAAAAGAAAGGTGCAAGCGGTTACATCGATTACATCGAAAAAAACGAAACAGACTTTATCCAGTTTAAAACCCGCCTTCTGCTTAAAAGTACCGAAAACGACCCGGTGGCCAAAGCGCGTCTTATTACCGATGTAATTCGCTCAGTAGCTGTAATACCCGACACAATAACCCGCTCGGTTTATATTAAAGAATGCAGCAAATTGCTTAATGTAAATGAGGAGGTTCTTTATGCTGAAGTAAGAAAGCAGAAACGCAAACAAAACGAAGATTTCAGAAAAAGGGAGATAAGGGAAAAAACGCGAAAACCTGCTCCTCAGCCTGAATTATCGATCGAAAGACCAACAGAAATTCTGATAGAAGAACTGGAATTTTTACGTTTCCTGTTAAAACATTGTCTTTCTCCTCTTTGGGAAGAAGAAGATGAAGATACAAAAGAATCGCGGTTACGGTTTGTGGGTGAGTACATGGTTCAGCAAGTGGAAGACGATGAATTGATTTCAGAAAATAAATTATTTCAGAAAATATTTTTCGAGGTAAAAAAGAATCTCGATACAGTAAATTTCGATCCATGGAAATATTTTATTTACCATCCCAATAGTGAGGTTAGTAAAATGGCGACCGACTTACTTTCAGACAAATACGTTGAAAGTAAACGATGGAATAAAGCAGGGGCCTTTACAGAAAAGGAAGAAGATATTCTCGATTTGCTGGTTCCTAAAATAATAAATGAATACAAATTCAGAAAAATTAAAATAATGATGGCTGAAATTGAAAAAGCCATTGATGCAGCAGCAGCCGATAACGATTTTGATAAGGTAATTGAACAGCAATCGACATATATGAATTTAAAACGGCTTGAAAAAGATTTATCTAAGAGCCTAGGTAACCGTACTTTCAACTAACTATTTTACAATGCGCACACTTTTTATCGAAGACCGAACAGAAATATTTGAAATAATTAAGGCTTGCAAAACATGTTATCTGGCAATGTCCGATGGAGATTTACCTTATGTTCTTCCGATGAATTTTGTATTAGACAACAACAATGTGATTTTACACTCGGCGCAGGAGGGCAGAATGTGGGAAACCATAAAAAAGAACCCGAAAGTATGTATTAACTGGACTCTGGGAGAAGAATTGGCCTGGCAGGATGTTCAGGTAGGCTGCAGCTACCGGGTAAAATCGAAATCGGTTTTGGTTGAAGGTACGGTTGAATTTATTGACGATTACGATGAGAAGTACCGTTGTCTGGAGATATTAATGTCGCAGTACAGCGACCGCGAGTTTAAATTTAATGTGCCGGCAGTAAAAAATGTGGGAATCTTAAAAGTCAGTATCAATAAATTAACAGCAAAAGAATTTGGGGCAAAGGCAGTAACTCCGTGGAACAGTTAAAATAACTCAGTATGATTTTTGTAACAGGTGGAACAGGATTGGTAGGGGCACATTTGCTTTATAAGTTAACAAAAGACGGAAAAAGAGTCAAAGCCTTAAAGCGCGAAACCAGCAACCTGCAACATGTAATAAAAACTTTCTCGTATTATACCGAAAATTCCGAAGAACTTTTTAACCGGATTGAATGGGTAAACGGAGATATTCTGGATTACTATTCGCTTGAGAAATTGCTAAATGGAGTAACCGAAATTTACCATTGTGCAGCTACTGTTTCGTTTCGTTCAAAAGAACGGCAAAAAATGATATCGAACAATGTGGAGGGTACTGCAAATATTGTTAATGCAGCCATTGAAAACGGAGTAAAAAAGCTTTGTCACGTAAGTTCAATTGCAGCTCTTGGACGATTGCAGAATGGCGATTTGGTAACAGAAGAAACCAACTGGATACCCTCGAAAAAAAACTCGGGGTATTCTGAAAGTAAATTTTTCTCTGAAACCGAAATATGGCGGGGAGTTGAAGAAGGCCTGGAGGCTGTTATTGTGAATCCATCAATTATTTTTGGCCCGGCGAACTGGGAAACCGGTAGTGCTAAAATGTTTAAAACCATTTGGGACGGAATGAAGTTTTACACCAAAGGCGTAACAGGTTTTGTTGATGTAAAAGATGTGGTGAGTGTAATGGTCCGCTTAATGGGTGATTCAGATTTTGAATCGTGTAAAAATCAACGGTACCTTCTAAATTCAGAAAATTTAAGCTTTCAAAACGTGTTTAACCAGATTGCAGATACCCTGGATAAACCAAGGCCATCAATTTTTGCTTCTGACTTTATATTAGGAATTGTTTGGAGAGCAGCTACCCTTATGGGATGGTTGACAGGTAACCCAGCTGCTATTACCCGCGAAGCTGTGTCTGATTCAAATGCAGTAAATAATTTCGATGGTTCGAAAATCACCAGACAAATTGATTTTGAATATTTGAGTATTTCGGAATCAATTAAAAATACTTCTTCGTTTTTAAAACAGAATTTGGCATAAAAAAAGGCAGGTGACCCTGCCTTTTTTATTGTAATGGAAATCCATTACTTCCAAATTTTTCATCATCCCAAATGAAATGCCCCATTGTGGGCGAATAAAAACTAAAAATTTTTGTCTTATTAAATTATAACCCAATTGTTAAGTTCATTATTCTCTTATTAACCAACCAAATTGTGTACGAACTCTTCCGTACATACAGAAAGGGGGCAACCTTTGTCAAAAAGCTGCCCGTAATAAAAACAAAAAGATAAAAAATAAGGGTTTGTTCGAGAAAAGTATGTACTACGATTTAATTTTCCAAATAATTCTTTAAAAAACTTAAGTAAAATATTAAATAACACATGTATATTTAACATAAAATCAAAAAATGATTATTATTCAATCCAAAAAAAGGACTACGAATGCATATGGCTGCAAGATTATGATTAAAACATTCGCACTAAAACAATGAATTGATTACTGTTAAATCCTGCCATCCATATCGCCACTTTTCTCAAGCGGCAGTGGAAATTTTACCGGTTTGTTATCACGGGTCGAGCGGTAAATTGCGATAAACAGTTCCACTGTTTTTCTACCTTCTTTACCTGTTACCAATGGTTGTGTATTGTTTTCCAATGCGCTTAAAAAATCTTCAATCTGTTGTTCCATATAATAAATCATAGGATCGATGCTGTTAAAGTGTGTTGAATCCTCTTCTTTCCATTTTGTCAGCATTTCTTCTTCTCCGGGAACCGACCAGATATCGTTTACCGGCGGCTCAAGTATGCCCGACATGCCCGCAATAAACATGGGCCCTCCATCGGTTTGCACCCCTACCGATGCTCCGTTTTCGCCATGTACATGTACTTTCCCGTAAATACCGGGTTTTTGAGAGTTACTGACAAGGACATTACCGATTCCGCCATTTTTAAATTTGATAATAGCCACTGCTGTATCTTCCACTTCAATGTACGGGTGGTTCAGATTTTTCCACTGGCCATAAACCTCATCAATTTCGCCCATGTACCAAAGCAAAAGATCTAACTGATGAGGGGCCTGATTTACCAGAACTCCTCCGCCTTCCATTTTCCATGTACCGCGCCATTCATCAGTATCGTAATATTCTTTATCGCGCCAACCAAGCATATTAACCGTGCCAAATACCGGTTTGCCTATTTTTCCTGCATCTATTGCATCTTTTACCCGTTTCGCGGGCTCGTACCAGCGCCGCTGACTAACCACTCCAAGTTTTACACCGGCATTTTTACAAGCTTCAATTATATGATATGAATCTTCAAGTGTTGAGGCAAGTGGTTTTTCCACCAATAAATTTGCTCCGGCTTTGGCAGCCTTTGCTGCAGGCTCCAGGTGGAATGGGTGGGGGGTGCAGATAATAGCCAAATCAATATTTTCCTGCCTGATTAATTCTACAATTTCCAAATAAAACGGAACATCGTATTGACTGGCAAATGCTTGTGCAGTATCGGCTGTCCTGCTCCAAACTCCTGCCAACCTTGCATTTTTCAGATTCCCGATAGCTTTTGCATGAAGATGGGCAACTTTCCCACATCCGAGAATTGCAATATTAAATATATTCATGGTACCAGAATTACTTTGTTTAGTCCGGGTTCTTTGATGTAAAGCCGGTTAAACCAACCGGCGCCTTCTGAAAGCGGGGCAACTGCCGATATCATTCTATCGACATTTAAACGGCCAGATGCCATTAAATCAAGAACCATTTTGTATTCACCGTTAATCGCACAACTTCCTAAAAGTGACAACTCGGTTGTAACCACTTTCTGCAAAGGTATGGATACTTCAGGGCTCAGATTTCCAACCAACGTTGCTGTTCCACCCTTTCGTAAACTGTTAATGCAAAAGTTTACAGTTTCTGAAACTCCAACCACTTCAAATCCAAAATCAGCTCCCCGGTCATTTGTTAGTTTTTTTATTTCTTGCTGAATCCCTACATCCGAACTTAAAAAAGTATGGGTTGCGCCGTATTCATTAGCAAGTTTTAGTTTGGCATTATCGATATCTACAGCCATAACCGGATTGGCTCCCACAATTTCAAGCATTTTTACAACAAACGCGCCAACCATTCCTGTTCCAAAAACTACAGCACTTTGTCCGGGTTGAATTTTTGAAATATTTACCGCATGAGCCGCCACTGCTACCGGCTCAACCATGGCAGCCTGTTCAAAAGACACATTGTCGGGAAGTTTGTATAAAATGTGCTCAGGTACTGCAACAAACTCAGCAAAAGCACCATGACGTTTGTATTCCGGAGGAGAAACTCCCAGCACTTTTCGGTTATCGCTTAAGTTATACCGGCCATTTAGCGTGTACCAGTTATCCTGAGGGTAAATGGTTGAATCAAAAGTCACACGGTTGCCAATTTTCCATATTTTTACTTTTTCTCCAATTTCCGCAATTTCGCCCGAAGCTTCGTGCCCCATGATTAGAGGTGGTTGACGGCGGCCGGTACTTCCATCCATACCATGGACATCGCTTCCACAAATTCCGCAGGCTTTTACCCGCACTAAAACTTCGTAGGGCTCAATTACCGGCTCTGGGAAATCGCGGTAATTAAGATTCATGTATTCATCTAAAACAAGTGCTTTCATATTTTAAAAGTTTGAAGTCGGAAGACCAGAGACCAAAGTTGAGTTTTAAAAATTATTGATTGTAAAAGAATATGTTTCCCCTTTTTTTGTTGCCTGGGAAACCAATTTTGCGGAGTATCTTAAATTCAACTTGTTTCCTAAAAGTGATTTAACATCCACTGAAATTAATTCACCATTTTCCCAGCAAATCGAAAATTTGAATCCTCCGCGGCCTTTTATTCCAGTTACCTTGCCAGTTGACAGGTCAGAGGGAAGTGCGGGTAGAATATCCTGGAAGAAATCTCCGTTTTCATCGCGTAAATGAGATTGCAACAGCATTTCAGTTATTCCGGAAGTTGCTCCGAAGTTTCCATCAATCTGAAATGGTGGATGGGCATCAAACAGGTTATTGTATAATCCTCCCTTGTCGCGCATCTCGGTTTTTTGTGAAATGGAAGGAACCATAAGGTTTTTCAATAATAGAAAGGAATGATCGCCATCAAGAAGTCTTGCCCAAAAGTTAATTTTCCATGCTCTCGACCAACCAGTGCCACCATCGCCCCTGTGCGACAGGGTTACTTTGCAGGCCTCTGCCAAATCCGGAGTTGTTAAAGGATGTATCTCATTGCCGGGATGCAAACCCCATAGGTGAGAAACATGTCTGTGCTGATTTTTCGGATCGTCTTTATCGACTAACCACTCCTGCAGTTGTCCGTGTTGGCCTATCTGATTTGGTGCAATTTTAGAACGTTTCTTTTCTAATATTTTTATAAATTGTTCATCCACCTCGAGAATTCCGGCAGCTTCAATTGTATTTGCAAAAAGGTTACGAATAATCTGATGATCCATGGTAGGAGCCATAACCAGGCCACCTGTTTCGGGGCTGTTACCCGGGCCACTTACCAGCCACTCCGGATTCTCAGGGTTGGGGACAAGGTAATTCACAAAAAATCGGGAAGCCTCTTTTAAAACCGGATAGGCACGGATTTTCAAGTATTCTTTATCGCCCGTAAATTGATAATGCCACCAAAGATGCTGGCTCAACCAGGCTCCTCCCACAACCCAAATTCCGTGGTTGGCATTGTTTATAGGTGCAGCTCCACGCCAGATATCGGTGTTGTGATGCGCCACCCATCCATCGAAGTTGTAATGCTCTTTTGCAACATTTTGCCCGGTAATTGCCAAATCCTCCACCATTTTAATCACCGGATCAGCCAGCTCAGAAAGATTTGTAATTTCGGCAGGCCAGTAGTTCATTTCTGTGTTAATGTTGATGGTATATTTGCTATCCCATGGTGGTTTCATCCGGTCGTTCCAAATCCCCTGCAGGTTGGCAGGCTGTGTCCCCTCGCGCGATGATGAAATTAACAAATACCTGCCGTATTGAAACAATAATGAAATCATACTTGGATCTTCATCCTGCTTAAAAGAAGCAAGCCGCTCGTTTGTAGGACGGTTGGAAATTTCCGATTTCCCCAAATCGAGTTCAACTCTTCCAAACAGTTCCTGAAAGTCGTCGATATGCCTCTGTTTTAATTCGTTGTATGATTTCCCTTCCAGATTTTTAAGATAAGATTCGCAAAGTTCTGAAGGATTGCCACTAATGTCGTGATAGTTAACAAAACTGGTTGCAGCGACCAGATACAATGTCGCTTTATTTGCATTAATTACTTTAATCTTATTTTCTTCCTGAACCAGTTCACCATTTTCGGCAACCACTTTTAACCTAGCTTCAAAAGTTAATTTACTTTCCGGATATGGTTTGCCATCCCTGCCCAGTTCGTTTGGGTAGTTATTAGCTTTTCCTTTTAAAATTATCTCATCCCCCTCCACATAAACATCATAATTAGAATGTGGAGAATCCAGACCTGTTTTAAAATTAATTGTACCTTTTTCTGAAGACTCAATCTGAATTACAATAGCCTGGTCGGGTTCCGATGCAAAAAACTCGCGCTTAAATTTCACACCATCAACTTCATAAAAAACGGAAGAAACTGCCTCTTCCAGGTCGAGTTTTCGTTTGAAGCCGGTTAAATTTTTATGTCCAGAGAATTCGAGTAAAATATTTCCAAACGGCTGGTAGCAAAGCTGCCCGAATGGTTGAGACATGAACCGCTCATTCCCGAGTTTATGAGCTTCATTTTGTTTGCCTTCCCATAAAAGCCGGCGTAATTCATCAAAAACTTCGTGGGCACCTTTGTGGGCATAATCGTGTGGCTGTCCCGACCAAAGTGTCTCCTCATTAAACTGGATTATTTCTTCCTCAGTTCTGCCATAAACCATGGCTCCTAAACGGCCATTTCCAACGGGCAAGGCTTCGGTCCAGTTATTGGCAGGTTTATCGTACCAAAGTACCAGCGACGGATCTAATTCTTTTACCTGTTCGGAAAAATTTTCACAAGAAATTTGAGATAAAAAACAAAAAAGTAAGATTAAAACAGACAGGTTTTTCATTCGTTTAAAATTGTTTATTGATTAAGGTAACTCATGGAACTCGCATTTAGATTAATCATTCTCCTGTGTGGCAAATCTTGTGATGCTCGTTTCATTATTATCGGATTAGGTTTTCTGTAATCAAACTTACAAATAATTGTTCGAAGAATGAATTGGATTCTTTCCAAATTCGGAGAAACATAAATTTCATACGAAAGTATTTTTGCTTTCGTACGAAATATACTATCTTTGTTTAGAAAATTATTAAAGTATGATTTTTAATATTCAGCGATTCTCTACTCACGATGGAGATGGCATCCGGACTATTATTTTCTACAAAGGGTGCCCGTTACGTTGTGTTTGGTGTAGTAATCCTGAAAGTCAGTCGTTTGGGTATAGTTTGATGTACGATAAAAAGAGTTGCAAAAACTTTAGCGATTGCGTTAAATTAAATCCGTCAATCAGTAAAAACGGGAATGGAATAGAAATTAACCGTAAACAATTAACAAATATTGAAAATCTAAAAGATGTTTGTATTTCGAAAGCTCTTACGGTTTCAGGCGAAAACAGAACTGTGGAAGAACTTTTAACTGAAATTGAAAAAGACCGTATTT
>JBDLJS010000023.1:0-45505 GCA_039714235.1 Bacteroidota bacterium
TATTTTGATAGCAGTACCCTTTTCGACGGGGCCAGAGCTCCAATTCCCCCAATCTGGATACCGATGGAAGCAAAATTTGCAAATCCACACAACAGGTAAGTACCCATAATTATCGATTTAGTCTGGGTAAAAGCCCCGCTGGCTTTTAAATCTGCAAGACTGATGTAACCCACGAATTCTGTTAAAATAAGCTTTTCTCCAAGCAACCGGCCAACCAGGGCCATGTCTTCCGGGCAAACACCAATAAGCCACATAAGTGGTGCGAAACTGTATCCCATTATAAACTCGAGCGACAACTTATCGAACTGCCCGTTGGTTATATTTGCAATTACTTCGTTTAGCTGTGTCCAGTCGCCCACCTTGCCAATTATGTAATTAAACATGGCAATCAGCGCCAGAAACGACAACAGCATGGCAGCTACATTCACCGCCAGTTTTACACCCTCGCTGGTTCCGTTGGTAATGGCATCGAGTACATTGTTCCCAATATTTTCGCGCGATATTTTTATCTCTTTGTTAATCTCCTCGGTTGGTGGCACAATCATTTTCGAAAAAATAATTGCTGCCGGCGCTGCCATTACCGATGCAGCCAGCAGGTGCTTGGCAAATTCGAGCCGTAAAGCCGGATCGTTTCCTCCCAACATAGCAATGTAAATGGCCAGAACCCCTCCGGCCAGAGTAGCCATTCCGCCCGACATAACCAATAATATCTCCGAGTTGCTCAACCGTGGCAGGTAAGCTTTAATCATCAGTGGCGATTCGGTTTGCCCCAGGAATATATTTCCTGCAACCGATAACGATTCAGCACCTGAAATCTTCAGCGTTTTGGTAAAAACCCATGCCAGCGCCCAAACAATTTTCTGAATAATTCCCCAGTAAAAAAAGAGGCTCATCAGTGCCGAGAAAAAGATGATTGTTGGTAATACCTGGAAAAGAAAAATTACACCATAAGTATCCACGTCAATCAATCCGCCAAGAAGGAATTCGGTTCCTACTTTTGTAAAATCGAGAATTTTCACAAACACTTTCCCAAAGAACTCGAAAACTACACGAACAAACGGAACGTAAAGAATTCCCACTGCAAGCGAAACCTGAATGGCAAGTCCTGCAAAAACGGTCCGCCATGGAATTTTTTTCCGGTTGTGGCTAAACAGATACCCGATAGAAATCAGGGCTGCCATTCCGAGTAATCCTCTTAACAGGTTCATTATCGAAAACGGAGTCTCCCGTTTTTTCGAAAGAAGTATTACCGATTTGTCGGTTTGCTGTTCATGCTGAACAACCTGTTCGTTTTGTTCCTGAACTGAATCGGGCTCCTGCGCAATAACAGGCTGAAAAAACAAAATGCCGGTAAAAACTACCAGCATGGCAATAAAATATCTCATAATCGACTATTTACTTTTCCCTCTTATTTAATTCGTCTCTTATAATCGAAGCTTTTTCGTAATCTTCGTTTTGTACTGCTTCATTCAATAATTCCTCCAGCTCGCTTGTAGAATACTGTGCATACGAAGAAGCCCCCGGTTCTTCATAATCATCGTCAAGTACACTTCTTACCGGCGATCCTTCATCATCCTGCTCCAGAACAATTCCAGCTTTTTGAAGGATTTCCTCTGATGTAAAAATCGGGCAGCGGAAACGCAAAGCCAATGCTACAGCATCGGAAGTCCTCGAATCAATCCTGATCTCTTTGCCATTCATTTCGCAAAGGAGTTCAGAAAAAAAGATACCCTCTTCCAGTTTATAAATTGTAACCTCGATTAAAGCTATGTTGAATGCAAGAGCCATATTTTTTATCAGGTCGTGTGTTAACGGTCGCGGAGGTTTTAATCCTTCCAGCTGAATGGCAATTGCCTGGGCTTCAACAGGCCCTATAATTATCGGAATCCGCCTGTCTCCATTTTCTTCTGCCAATACCAGCGCATAGGCTCCTGACTGTGTTTGGCTAACCGAAAGCCCTAAAATGTTCAACCGTATTTTCTGCATACCTCCTATGGCCTGTTTTTTCAGTAAAAACAAATATAACAATCATTTTGGTTATAGGTGAATTTATGAATTGTTTTATTCCGACAAACCGTTTTATTGAAAAACATGCTGTATAACATCATGCATTCTCTTGACTTTTACAAATAAATGATATTAACTTTGTATAGTTCAAAAAATATGAAGTATTTAAAATTTAAAGTCTTGAAGCCATGAGAAAATTAAAACCCGACAGAGGAATTCAGGGACTGGTACCAGCCATTGCATCTTTGTTAATCTTCTTCTTTTCGGCAATCATTTTTAACGTGTCCGTCGCTCTGAATGTCTTAGGTGGCATAATGATATTTTATTCTATAATATTTGGATTTTGGTCGTTTTACCGTTCAAGCAACTACTATTTTCTGATAAGTGCATTTTATCTGGTATCTCTTGGTTTGGTTTTTATATTACTTGATATACCGGAGTATTTCGACGGTCCCAAGCCTGTTTTTACTGATGAATTTAAAGGGGGATTAGTTATCTTCTACTTTTTCATGTTTTGGTTGATGTATGTGGGATATCAGAAAAAGCTAAAATACCGTGGGCGTGAAATAATGGAGTTGGCGGCCTGGGATGTAGAAGATGGCCCGGAATCATACACCGAACGACCACGACCTGCTGGTGTTGTGGAATATTCAAAATACGATATTATCGATTTTAGTAATTATTTGAAAAGGATTCTGGTTTGTCAACCATTTATAGAAGAAAACCGTGTAGTAATGGTTCCAATAAAAATGGGAGATGAGTTTGAATTGCTTTACAAACCCAACTACAATTATCTTTCAAAAACCTGGATAGCTTTTGATTTCGAAGGGCAGGTTTCAGTACATATTTCCAGAAGAGACTATCTTGATTACAAAGACGACTTGGCTTTTGATCATCTTTGTGAATCTCTGGGGCAGTTGATGATTACTTTTGCCGATTTTTACATGCGCGGCGATAAAGTGCGGATACTCGACAGGTTAAATTCAGTAAAGGTTGGTTTGTTTTCATAAAATGCAATATTAAAGATTAGAAGTCATGAGAAAATTAAAACCGGATAGAGGAATACAAGGATTAATTCCTGCCATAGTTTCCCTACTCATATTTTTCCTCATATTAATAATTGCGGGAGCAACGCCTGCTTTTCACGTACTTGGAGTAATAATGATATTATACGCTCTTGCCTTTGGATTCTGGTCGTTTTATAAAACGAATAACTATTACTATCTGATTACCGTATTTTACATGTTTGCCTGTGGTATGTTTCTTCTTTTATTGAATTTCCCGGAAGACATAGGAAGCCTGAAGTCAAAATCTAATCCCGAGCTCAAAATTGCTTTGCTGTTTTTCTATTTTTTTGCATTTTGGATGGCTTATGTTGGTTCCCGGAAAAAGCTTAAATACCGTGGCCGCGAAATAATGGAGCTGGCAGCATGGGATATTGAAGAAGGAACCGAATCGTACACCGAACGTCCTCGTCCGGCGGGAGTGGTAGAATATTCGAAATACGACATAATTGATTTTGGTAATCATTTAAAAAAGAACCTGGTATGCATGCCATTTCAGGAAGAAAACCGGATTATACTTGTTCCCGTAAAAATGGGCGACGAATTTGAATTTCTCTATAAATTCAATTACGATTATCTGAGTAAAACCTGGATTTCGTTTGATTTCGACGGGCAGGTTTCCGTGCATATTTCGCGGAAAGATTATCTCAATTATAAAGACGACTTAGCTTTCGACCATCTCTGCGAATCACTGGGGCAGTTGATGATTACTTTTGCCGATTTTTACATGCGCGGCGATAAAGTGCGGATACTTGACAGGTTGAACTCGGTTAAAATGGGATTATTCTCTTAATTATGAAGTTTGAAGACGCTGCCAAATTTGGCACATACATAGCAAAAAGTTATTCGAAAGATATTTTTAAGCTTTTGAATAATTACCGTGACATCTCGGCTTCGGAAGCAGCATCGAGGCTGGGAATGCACATTCAAACCGTTCAGGATTTTCTGGAAGCCATGGCAGATTTGGAAGTGCTGGCAAAAAAGGAAGTTACCGAACGTAAACGTCCATATTTCCGTTACACCTTAGAAAAACAAAAAATTGCTTTCGAAATTGACTTGTTGGAAGAACTGGAAGTTTCGGGAGCAAACCGGTTGGAACAATCAAAAATCAGAGAAAAGAAAAATGCCGGGGTACGTTTTTCGCTGGCCCGTAACGGCCAGTATTTTAGCAACGTTGCAATCTGGGTTGGAAAAGGCCGCGAACGTACTGAGAAAAAAATCAACTTAACAACCGCTCAGGGGAAGTTCCTCTATAATTTGCCATTTCCCGATGGTGAACATTTGACTTTTGAAGAAATTCGGGTAAAAGCCGGCATTGAAGAAGAACACATGCTGGAAATAAAAGACCTCGTTGAAGAACTGATTCAATATAAGGTGATTGAAGTTCTGAGGTAACCGCAGCTGATAAAAACTTCTTTTCATTTGTAACAAACAGGATTTAGGTATCTCAAAATAGTTAAAGAAAAGAGCTCTGAATGGAAAATGGTAAAAACATATTTGCCAACCTGATTGAAGAAAACAAGGACAGAATCTATAGGATTTGCTGTTATTATCTTGCCGATGAGGAAGACCGGAAAGACCTGTATCAGGAATCTTTGGTGAATATCTGGAAAGGAATGAAATCCTTTAAAGGCGAAGCTACGTTTAGTACATGGGCATTCAGGATTACGGTAAATACTGCATTGGCATTTATCAGCAAAAAGAAAAGGTTTCAGAAAAAGAACCTGAAATATACAGAGGTGGTTGAACAAAATGAGAACAAAAACAACAGAGAAGCTATTGACCTGCTGCACAGGGAAATCAGCAAATTACCTCTTCTCGACATGATAATTATTTCATTGGTTCTGGAAGAAACTACCTCGAAAGAAATTGCAGAGATTACCGGTTTAACTGAAAGCAACGTCCGTGTTAGAATTCACAGGGCTAAGGAAAAACTTAAAGAATTGATGGAAGGAGGTGAATTATGAAATTCGAAGAGTTGGTAAGCAAAACAAGGAGTGTCAAAGCACCCGAATTTAAAATAACAAGTCGGGGACAACTATCAGAAGCCTCACTGGTTGAGCTAATGAGACTGACAGATGCACGTACCCGGTGGGGAATCCGTGCCATCCAGGCAATCTATATATTTCTAATTCTGATTTTAATAAGTACCCTTATCCTTTCAGAAAGTATGGAAATAAAATTGGGAATCGGTTTCATCACAGTGTCTTTTATTCTGATAATCTTTGTTCAGCAACTTCGTTTTCAGAAATATAATTATTCCTATTCAGCCAAACCGGTTTTAGAATTTTTAAAAGATGCAAAAAAGCGGATGCGTGTTTTTACTCCAAGAACATGGCTGGTAATTCCTGTCTGGATTTTTATCGATGTAGGGCTCTGTTTTATTCTGTCAGAACTTTTGCCTCAAAAACAATACGTACCACATGTTATTATTCTCTTGCAAGTGTTTTTAATGATTGTTATTGTTCTCGATTTTTATTCAGCTTACCTGTATTGGAAAAAAGAACATCATCCTGTAATTATTGAAATTGATAAGATGCTGGCTGAAATTGAAACTGCCATATAAGGTGGTGATTGAAACTTTTCCGAAAGAAATGTAGTTTTTCCTTCCATTTTGCGACCAACGGTGTGAACAGAAAAATGAAAAGTCAAAATCCAAATAAAAAGGAATTTAGCGAGCTGATTCGGAAGAACCAGGCAATTATTCATAAAATTACTATGGTTTATGAAAATGGTTGGGTCGACCGCGAAGACCTTTTCCAGGAAATTTGCCTGCAGCTTTGGAGATCGTATCCAAATTTTAGAGAGGAGGCAAAATTCAGTACGTGGATGTACCGGGTGGCGTTGAACACGGCAATCAGTAATATTCGGAAAAAGAAAAATGGTTTTTCATTTGAATCGTTGAGAGAAACAGACAGGTTCCCCGAAGAACAATCGGAAAATACTGAAAATTCAAAACTGCTGTACCGGGCCATTTCAAAACTCAACAGAATAGATAAGGCAATTATTTTATTGTGGTTGGAAGAGAAGAACTACGAGGAAATCGCAGCAATTATGGGAACATCGAAAAACAATGTGAGCGTAAAACTGGTGCGGATTAAGCGAAAACTGGAAGAGTTGGTTAACGAAACAGCAAAACAAGAGTCATGAAGGATAACGATAAAAATTTGAAAGATATGTGGAACAAGGCAGGAAGCCTCATGGGAGGTTCAGAATACGAAAGCGAAACCATTGAACGGTTTGTTTCGGGGAGGTCGACTTCGGTTACCGATAAAATAAGAAAAATGTTGCATTTCGATATTGCATTAAAAATCTTGTTTGCAGGCGTACTATTACTTGATGGGATTTTGTATTTCAACATACAACCTACAGTTTCTATGGTTTGTTTGGCTGGAGTGGTCATTGCAATTCCCCTGGCATTTTTACAATTCAGGATTTTAAAACAATTCAATCAAATTGCAGATTACGGACAGAGTACTAAAGAGAAATTGGCACGAACACTAATTTTTTTACGAAACCGTTTTTTTACCGCAATACTATCCACTTCGTCAACGGGTATATTTCTGTATATCTCTGGATTGTTAATGTATTTCTTTCTTACTTATGGCGAATTAAGGCGGCTTGGAAATATGGATGTTTTTGTTTTTTCAACCTTCTTGATTACCGGAGTTGTAATGAATTTTGCTATCAATTACGCCAAGGTAAAATATCACATAAAACACATTGAGGCATGCTTATCCGATTTAAACGATAATGTGCTAGCCGTTGTAGCCAGCAATATTGAAACGCAGCTAAAACAAGACCGCACCACGAAAATGCTTCTTTATTTTGTGTTTATTTTTGGATTTATAGTGCTTATTGCTGTTTTGAAAAAGCTGGGATTTTAAATGCACAGTGTTAATTATAAAAAAGTCATTTTATACAAAACAGAAAATATTTCATAATTAATTAAAAAACAAAGCCATGAAAACAATTATTAAAACATTAAGTGTGCTTATTGTGTCCGTATTTTTATGGACAACAGTAGCCGGACAGTTTTTGAAAGACGATTTACAAACTTCAACTTATGCCGTTGAAATAGGAGGAATACTTTGTGGATATTCAGAAGGAATATTATCTTCCTTTGAAAAAGATGGTAAAGTATTCACTGAACTGAAAAGGGAGGTGTTGGTAAAACAACGGGCCCTGGGAGGGAATGTCGATTTAATTATTAAAAACATCGCATTAATTGAGCAAGAAACGGAAATCCCGGTTTTTATTGAACAACGATTTAAAACAACCGCCGAAGTCTACTCATCTGTAGAATTCAAAAACGGTGTTGCATATTTCAAATCTGCTGAAGGAGGAGAAGCACGCGAAGTTCAACTTCCTGATGACGTTATTTTAGATAACACGCTTTCTTATCCGCATTTAAAGAGAGATTTTATTCTGGGAAATGAAGAAAAGAAGGAGTACCGGGTTTTTGATAACACGAAAGGTGAAATAGTAACTAAATTTTGCAAACGGATAGGTGATGAGAAACTGGAACTGGCGGGAGCAACTTTTAATGCAATTATTTTTGAGGAATTAAATAAGAATTCGGGAATAACTACAAAGTTGTGGTTGGATAAAGAAAACGGTTATCCTTTAAAAATGAAAATTTCGAACCGGGTAATTTATATGGCCGACAATTCTGTTAAAAAGAAAATTCAGGTTGCCGATCTCGACAATGTGCTAATGGCACGTGTAAATAAAGTTATACCTAATAATCATGATATATCTTCAATGACCGTAGAAGCAACAATTGAGTCAGGTGGCGAGTGGATTACAGAAGAAAGCCTCAATTTCCCGGGACAAAAATTTAATGGTACAGTAACTAATAATTTAATTGAAGGTGTATTTGAAATTGAAAAACAGCATTATGATGGTAAAAGTGCCCCCGCTTTTCCATCCAATTTTACCGCTGATGACCTGAAAAAGTATCTGGAACCGGAAAACCTGATTGAGTCTGACCATCCTGTTTTAATTAAGGAAGCAAAACGTATTACCAAAGATTCGAAAGATTCGTGGGAAGCTGTGGTAAAACTCAGCAAGTGGGTTGGCGAAAATATACATGGTGCATTACCCGGCGGAACATCAGCAATAAATACCTACAACACACGCGAAGGCGAATGCGGCTCTCACTCACGATTACTGACAGCATTTTGTCGTGCAGTTGGAATTCCTGCCCGGCTTTCAATCGGATGCATGTACATATCGTTTTATGGAGGATGTTTTTATCAACATGCCTGGACTGAAGTATACATGGGTGAAGCAGGATGGAAAGCTGTTGATGCAACTGCTCATGAGTTCGATTTTGTAGATGCCGGACACATTCGTTTGGGAGAAGAAACGTCTTTCAATCCAAAAGATATGAAAATTTTGGAATACAAAATGGGAAATGGGGAACTGGCAGAATCGGTACCGGAAGAATGGCAAAAGTATTTAGGTAAATACCTGCATGAAGCCAGGAATAATACTTTCGAAATTCGGTTTCAGGACGGGAGCCTGGCAATAGAAATTCCCGGGGGACAGGTGTTGGCATTAAATCCGCCTGATGAAAATGAAGTTCTTTACCCCAAAATGACACGGCAACTGAACTTTTCGTTTGAAAATGATATGTACGGAAATATCGCAAAAATGAAGTTGCAACAGGCAGTTCCTCTTGGCAAAAAATTTGAGCAGGACAGCATAAGTTCTGATGTACCTGAGGAATTAAAACTACTGGTGGGCAATTACTGGTTTGCGCAGGCCCAAGCCAATTTTAAAGTGTTTTATGAAAACGGGACACTGGCGTTGCACGACCCGCTGGCCAAAAAAGTTGTGAAGCTGCCTATACAAACTGAAGCCGGAATGTGGAAAGATGAATTCAATCAGAATGAAGTGGAGTTTGTAAAAAATGAGGCCGGAGAAGTGATTCGGATGTTGATATACAAAAATGTGTTATTAAATAAACTAAAAGATTAAGAAAATGAACTATAAAGTACATCGTTTTGAAATTGATATGGAGCAAGAACCATTTATGTTAGAGAACTTCTTAAATAATCTAAAAGGAGAAGTAGTTTCGATTATTCCCAACATAGCCCGCACATCGTTGTTTCAGATTTATGGTGTTTCAAGAAAAATAGATTTTCTGCTTATAATTGAAAAGCTTTAAATTTCGTAGAGAAATTAATCGCCTACAATTTGCTAATTATCTAAAAATAACTACTTTTGCAGTCCGAATTTTGAATCGTTCAGGCTCAGATAAGTGAAATCCAACGGGAATTCCGCCTGACGGTGTAAACATTAAAAGAGAAATTATGTACGCGATTGTTGAAATTGCAGGACAGCAATTCAAAGTTGAAAAAGACAAAAAACTTTTCGTGCATCATTTAGATGCAGAGGCTGGAGATTCAGTTGATTTCGAAAAAGTTTTGTTAGTTGACAACGACGGTAAAGTAGCCGTTGGGACCCCAACCGTAAAAGGTGCAAAAGTAACAGCCAAAGTGCTGGAACAAGTAAAAGGCGATAAAGTGATTGTTTTCAAAAAGAAACGCCGTAAAGGTTATAAAAAATTGAACGGTCACCGTCAGCAATTCACACAAATACAAGTTGAAACTATTGTTGGATAATTAAAAAAATTTACCATGGCTCATAAGAAAGGTGTAGGTAGTTCGAAGAACGGACGCGAATCGGAAAGTAAACGACTGGGTGTAAAAATTTACGGCGGTCAGTTTGCAAAAGCTGGTAATATTTTAGTTCGCCAGCGTGGTACTCAACATTTTCCGGGAGAAAATGTAGGAATTGGCAAAGACCATACTCTTTTTGCATTAATTGACGGAACTGTTGTTTTCAAAAAGAAAAGAAAAAATCGTTCATACGTATCGGTTGCTCCTGTTGTAGAAGTTGAAACTGCAGTTGCAGAAGCTCCTGCGAAGAAAGCTCCTGCTAAAAAAGCAGCTCCGAAAGTAGAAGAAGTTAAGGCAGAGGCTGAAGCTCCAAAAACTGAAGTAAAGAAAGAGGCTCCTAAGGCAGCTCCTAAAAAAGCAGAAGCCAAAGGCGATAACCTTACAAAACTGGATGGCGTAGGACCAAAATTAGCTGAAATCCTTAACGGGGCAGGTTTAAATACTTTTGCCGATGTTGCAGGCACTTCAGTTGAAAAATTCAAAGAAATTCTTGAAGCTGCAGGAAGTCGTTACGCTTCTAAAGACCCGGCTCCATGGATCGAGCAGGCTAAAACATTAGCTTAATCATTCGAATTAATCAGGTATTACCTGTTAAGATATTAAAAAGCTCCTGTCAGTTTCGGCAGGGGCTTTTTTATGAATTATTTTTTGTGAATTAGTGCCTTTGTGGCTTTAAAATGAAATTATTTGCCACTAAGACACAAAAGCTTCAAGAATCTCAAAGTCGGATAATTAATATTTATAAATTTGCACTTTCAAAATAAAACAGAGTTATGCTCAACTTAAAATTCATTCAGGACAACCCGGAGTTGGTTATCGACAAACTAAAACGCAAAAATTTCGATGCTTCGGAAATTGTTTCAACTATAATAGACCTTTACGCACAAAAAAATAAATTGCAGGGTCAGGCTGACCAGGCAAAAGCTGAAATGAATAAGATTTCGAAAGATATTGGTTTGCTTTTCCGTGAAGGTAAACAGGAAGAGGCAAATGCAGCAAAGGCACGTACTTCGGAATTAAAAGAAAACATCAAACAATTTGATGTTGATTTTGCTGATATTGAGGCGAAAGTGAACGATCTGCTGGTTCAGCTACCAAATCTTCCTCACGATTCTGTACCTCAGGGAAAAGGAGAAGAGGATAACGAAGTGATTACATCAGTTGGAGAAATTCCAACATTGCACGAAAAAGCATTGCCGCACTGGGAACTGGCTCAAAAATACAATCTTATTGATTTTGAATTGGGTGTAAAACTCACAGGCGCAGGATTCCCGGTGTACCGTGGTAAAGGTGCTCAGTTGCAGCGTGCATTAATCAATTTCTTTTTGGCCGAAGCCGCAAAAGCAGGTTACGAAGAGGTTCAGCCTCCATTGGTTGTAAACGAAGATTCCGGTTTCGGCACCGGGCAGCTGCCCGATAAAGAAGGAATGATGTACCACATAACAGCAGAAAATCTTTACCTGATTCCTACGGCAGAGGTTCCGGTTACTAACATCTACCGCGATGTAATTCTTGATGCCAAAGATCTACCCTACAAAAACACGGCTTACAGCGCATGTTTCCGTCGCGAGGCCGGTTCGTACGGGAAAGATGTTCGCGGTTTAAACCGCCTGCACCAGTTCGACAAAGTTGAGGTTGTGCAGATTGCCCATCCCGATAAATCGTACGAGGTTCTGAATGAAATGGTAAAACATGTTACCGGCCTTGTTGAAAAGCTGGGATTACCGTACCGGATTTTAAGACTTTGTGGCGGCGACATAAGTTTTACTTCGGCGTTAACCTATGATTTTGAAGTGTATTCTGCAGCACAGAAAAAATGGCTGGAGGTAAGCTCTGTTTCCAACTTCGAATCGTTTCAGGCCAACCGTTTAAAATTGCGTTTCCGCGAGGATGGTGTTAAAAAGCCGCAACTTGCACATACATTAAACGGAAGTGCACTGGCGTTACCGCGAATTGTTGCTGCACTGCTGGAGAATAATCAAACACCGGAAGGAATAAAAATACCGGATGTATTGGTTCCTTATACCGGATTTGAAATTATTGACTAGAAATATTATCTAAATATGAAAGTCGTACCCCCACTATCTTATTAAATTAAAAGTGGGGGCACGACTAGTTCGTTATTCAAAGCTGTCCGTCAACCAACGGACAGCTTTTTTTAGTTGTTTTTTTATGGCTAACTTTGTTTCCCTTCAACTTAACGGTTATGGCTCAGGATATAGGCACCCGCCTCGAAATAGCAATAATTAAGCAGGTAGAAAAGATTGAATATTTTTTATCTGCAGAGAAAATTTCGCCTAATCTGGCCGTTCACGAAATACGAAAGTCGTTTAAACGAATCAGGGCTCTTCTAAAGTTCTACTACAGTGCTGAATCTACTATTGCAAAAGAGACATCAAAACAATTCTCCGAACTTGGGAAAGCTATATCTACTGTTCGCGATTCGTATATTGTTGTGCAGCTTTTCGAAAGGCTTGCAAACGATAACAAACTTATTTCGGAAAGGAAATTAAAGTCGGCGAAAGACAAACTTGCAGAGAAAAACCGCCTGTTGGTTCAAAACAGTTTTACTGAAAGTGAAAGTCGCTACGCAATACTGAATTATTTGCAGAATTTTAAACTGAAGTTGAGCAAAGAAATTGTTTATCCGGGCGATGAAAAAATAGTTGGCAGGTTAAATGCCTCATATACAAAAAGCTATAATTATTTTAATCGTTCTGAATTTTCAGATTATTTCGAGATTTTGCACCAACTCCGAAAGCGGTTAAAAGTGCTGTGGTACCAAATGGAGTTTGTTAAATTTATCAATTTAAAATATTTTACTCCAAAAGCAGAACAACTTCATAAAATTACCGAACAGCTTGGGGAAGACCACGATTTCTTTATTTTTTTAACTGAGATAAATAATACTCAGTTGGGGCTGTATCAGACTGAAATTGAAATACTGCGCAACCAGGTGCAACATTTACGCGATCTAAGCCATTTAAAATTAATGCCCCGTTTAAAACAATTCTTAAGCGAAACTCCGGAAGTGTTTGGAGAAAAGATGGGTAATCTGTTTAGGGAGTAAAAAGTTTTTAGAGATTTGTTGAAATTAGTCTCTATCAATCACCGTGGTTCCCCTCAATCCAAATGATAAACCTCTTCCATATCAGCCCACCACACTCCTTCTTCGGCTGATTCAACAGGTTCCTGGCATGGGTCGGTAAGTTTCCACCACTCATTGGTAATTGAATCGGCAGCCATTTTCTTCATATCCGCATCAAAATC
This sequence comes from Bacteroidota bacterium, assembly GCA_039714235.1. Classification (GTDB taxonomy): domain Bacteria; phylum Bacteroidota; class Bacteroidia; order Bacteroidales; family Prolixibacteraceae; genus Draconibacterium. Next base: position 13,031 of record JBDLJS010000023.1, read on the forward strand.
GTTGCCTGTGTATTCAAAGTAGCTAAAAAGCAATCCATCGCGGTAATAAATAGAGTAATTCTGAATATTGCACTCCTTTATCATAGCATTGATCTCCGGCCACGGATTGGCATGTAGTTTCTTATATTCTTCCAGTTTTTCGGGTTTTACCTTTATTACCGACCCGTAACGTTTTAAATTCTTTTCCTGAATTTTATTATTGTTTTTGACACAATTGCTGCATCCAAAACTAAATAGTAGAAAAAGTACGAATAGTATTGTTATAGATTTCATTTTAATAAAATTAGACACAAGAATCAAGATACTAAAGAAGAACGTATTCTGTTTACTGTCGGACGTAATTCTTAGGAGCACCAGAGTCTTTTATAATTAAGTTTTATATTTTTCAAATTAGTAGTTTATAAAATTAGGCAATAGCTTCCAATATTACCCATATTATAATTAAAACAGCAAAAATAGTAAAGCCAATTATTCTATAGTCTGTAATACCCGACCATTTTTTTGGCCAGTACTCTCTTAAATTAATACAGTTCGATATTTGTGCTTCTGTTGGCTTGGGTGTTGCGAAACTTACAATTATAAACAGCAACGAAAGAATAACAAACTTCCACCAGGCTTGCATCATAAAATTTATGCCAAGAATATCGGTAATAGCTTTGCTGTCAGAAACTATATTCACATTGAAACTGTTTGCCAGTACTTCAGCAAGAGTGTTTAATCCGGGAATTAAATTTTGATAAGGAAAATCGAAAAGGAAAACAAAAACGCCGGAAATCAAGCCAATAGCAAATGTAGTGTTAGCCGCTTTTGCAGTGCCTCTTTTCCAGAGCATTCCCCATAAGAAAATAGCCGCAATTGGTGGTGCTATCATTGCTCCAAGTGCATTTACCGTATAAATAATGGTGTCTCCGAATTTATCGGCCTGTGTTGACCATAAAATTGCCAATATCATCACAACAATCCCTGTTATACGCCCTATTAATACAAGCTGTTTGTCGTTGGTTTGTGGTTTTAGCCGTTTAACAATATCAATAGAAAACAAAGTTGATGCGCTGTTTATTGCCGCACCAACCGAACTCATAAGTGCGGCTAGTAACGATGCGATGATTAATCCTTTTAATCCAACAGGCATTAAGCTGTCAATCATGTATGGAAGGGTGAGTTTGGTGTCTTCACCTATTTCAGCTTTAAATAAAACAAAAGCGATGGTACCCGGCAGCAAAAAGAATATTACCGGAAGTATTTTCAACAAAGCTGTAAAAATTGGGCCAACTTGCGCATCGTATTTGGTTTTTGAGCCCAACGAACGCTGAACGATTGTTTGGTCGGAAAACCAATACCACGACCCCAATACAAAATATCCTAAAATTGCTGAATACCATGTAATCCCTCCCGATGGAGGATTAGCAGGACTGTCGGGAGCACGAAGTATCGATAAAGTGTCGGGTTTCAGGCTGGCTTTAAATTCAGCGAAACTTTGAATCCCAATATCGCCCAGTGCAAATACACCAAATAAAGTAAGAAGCACTGCTCCAAGAATCAACAAAACTGTTTGTACTGCTTCAACAGTTGTAATGGCTTTTAATCCTCCCACAACCGTATATAATCCGGTTAACCCGGCAATAAAAATAATTCCCATGGTAGGGTCGAGGCCAAAAAATTGTTGGACCAATGCTGCCCCCGCATATAAACTGATCCCAATGTGTAGCAACAAAGCAGTAAGAATAGCAAGAATTACCATATAAGTTCGCGATGCACCATTAAAACGTTTTTCGTATAATTCAGGAATTGTTGATGTGCGTTTTTTGAAAAAATAGGGGGCAATAACAAAACCAAGGAAAATTAAAAATGGTATGGCCAGCCATTCAAACAAACCATCTACCAATCCGTATTTAAAACCCGATTCGGCAAACCCAATAAGATGAATGGTTGAGATATTAGCCGCAAACAGAGCGGTCCCGATTATCGGCCATTTTAACGACCGGCTAGCTAAAAAATAATCTTCTGAAGAAGCATTCTTAATTTTTTTCCGTACCGTGTATATCCCTAACAAGACCACGCCTACTAAATATCCTAAAATAACTAAGATATCAACTATGCTTACACTAAAATTCATTCTAATTTATTTTAATTTTAGGTTCTCTGTTAAATTCTTTCACTGCATTAAACATGGCTACAATATTTTCAGGCGGAACATCGGGCATAATATTATGTACTGTGTTAAAAACGTAACCGCCACCTTTTGTAAGTATTTCAAGCCTGTTTAATACTTCGGTACGAACTCCTTCCGGCGTTGCATTATTAAGTGTGCCAACGGTTTCAACTCCTCCACCCCAAAAAGTTACTTCCTTTCCAAATTCATTTTTTAACTTTTCTGGCTCCATTTCGTAGCACTGGGTCTGAACCGGGTTTAAAATCTCGAAACCCGCCTCAATGAGGTCAGGAATTAATTTGTAAATACTCCCGCACGAGTGAAGGAAAGTGTGCATATTGCTGTTTTGTTTTACAAAATCGCACATTTGTTTGTGGCGCGGTTTAAACAGCTGACGGTATATTTCCGGATCCATAAACGGACCGTTCATTTCACCCAGATCATCACCAAAACGTATTATGTCGGCAATGTCGCCCACGGTTTCGCATACTTTTCCGAGTGTTTTGAGGTGACGTTCCAGTAAGCCATCAAGCAGCCTTTCTACGTTTGCCGGGTCGAGGTACGGGTCCATTAAAAAATTGTCCATTCGCCTGATAAAAGTTCCCCATTCAAGAAGGTTGCCGCCAAAAACAATCATCAGCGCCTTGTCGGTATTCTTTTTCAGGTTTATGGCCCTTTTACGTAACTCTTCCCAAAATCCGGGCATATCAGCATTGTCCCACGGGCTGTGAACAAATGCCTGCCAAAGTACTTTCGACATGGCATCGTCTAAACCGTCCATTGTATCGGGGTATCCGTCAACCCACGGGAAATGGGTTTGATCGAAAAAAGTAGCGCCTTCAGGCATCCTTGCTATTGGCAGCCCTGAATTGTGTCGGGCAATCCAGCTTCCTGTTTTATCCTGCTCGGGTTTAAACCATTTGGGATAATACGCCTTATCGCCATTAGCAAGCTCGTACGGGTACCAGTGTTCGGCTTTTTCATTAAATGTACGGCCGATATCTAAAACATCAAGCCCAAAAATGTCAATTATCTCATTGTGTGGCTGTGCCAGTTGCTGTACAACATCGTACACCTGAACCGGCAAATGGTCCATTTTTAAATGTTTCAGCAGGTTGGAATAGGCTATGGCCGATATACCCGAACTGGGATTGCTCCCCATGTCAACCGGAACTTTATCGGGTTCTTTGTGTGCTAATACGCTTAAAATTCTTTCTCTTGAATTCATCTCTTATTCGCTTTTATCTTTTCAAGTTCTTTATTTAATTCTTTCACTTTATCAGGAAATTGTTCATATAAATTATTCTTTTCTTCCGGATCATCTTTCAGGTTATACAACTGCCCCGTTGTTTCAATACCAAAACCTTTGGGGTGTTTGCCATCACTGAAACCGCCTGATTTGTTTGAGAGAATAAGTTTCCACTCTCCTTTTCGCAGTGCAAAAACACCACCACCTGAATGATTTACCAGTGTTTCTCTTCCGGTGTTGTCTTTTCCTGTAAAAATACTCAGTAAACTTTCTCCATCCTCCGATGTATTTTCGGGTAGTTCGTAGCCTGTAATTTCAGCAATAGTTGCCATCAAATCCATTGAGCATGACAATGCAGGAGTTTTTTCCCCTTCCTTAACTTTTCCGGGCCATTTTGCGATGAACGGAATCCGGTGCCCACCTTCCCATATATCCGATTTCATTCCCCTGAAATTGCCGCTTGGATTGTGCCCGTAATCGGTAATTACCGATTGTGTGGGTCCTGACCAGTTTTTTCCGTTTCTGGCAGGCGAGCCATTATCGCTGGTAAAGATTACCAGTGTGTTCTCGTCAACACCATTTTCTTTTAAAGCATTTAAAATTTGTCCGACTGTCCAATCCACTTCATACACAAAATCGCCGTACCGTCCTGCCTTGCTTTTTCCGTTGAATTTTGTTAATGGTGCAATGGGAGTATGTGGTGCGGTTAATGTAAAATAGAGGAAAAATGGTTCTTTATTCTTAGAGGCCTTATTTATATATTCAACCGATTTTTGTGTGATTTCGGGCATTACTCCTTCCAGTTTCCAGTTTTCGACCATTTTGCCATCCCATCCAAAAAGTGATTTGGGTTTGTCAACAGTCGGGATTTTAACCACTTTTTCATTTTCAATAAAAGTATATGGCGGAAAATTTGGGACATCGTCGCCAAAATAGTAATCAAAACCATGAGCCAGCGGCCCTCCTGTAATTGCTTTACTGTAATCTACATTTTCCCCGTTCATACGTTTTACCGAAGAAGTGTCGGTAGCCGGCCATTCCCAGCCCAGGTGCCACTTCCCGATAGCGGCTGTCTGATATCCTTTTTCTTTTAATATTTCCGGAAGTGTAAGGCGCTCCTTGTTTATAAGAGGCTCGTCCCATGGCCAAAGTACGCCATTTTTCAGTCTGGTTCGCCAACTGTATCTGCCGGTTAAAATACTGTACCGTGTGGGCGTACAAACAGCAGTGGCAGAATGTGCATCAGTAAAGCTTAATCCTTCGGAAGCGAGATTGTCGATATTGGGTGTTGGTATTTTCGATCCGGGGTTATAACACGTCGGATCGCCGTATCCCAAATCGTCGGCTAAAATTAACACGATATTAGGTAATTCATTTGTTACATTGGTACGGCTACAGGCAATAGCAGTAAACAGAATTCCTATAAAAATTAGCTTTTTCACCTTATTTAATTTCAATGTCACCAATACCGGATGCATCTTTATCAATTTTAATTTCGATTGTTATTACCGATTGTTTTTTAAAGTTTGGTGGAAGAGTTATTATAAGTGTGTTATCATTCTGAATGAAACTCAAATTCTCCCCTTTTAAAACAGAGCACTCTTTAACACCAGCATTTCCCGGAGAAGGTATTTTTATTGAATTACTTTCCGGGTTAAACAGGTGTAAATAAATCGAATTGCTTTTTCGGGTCGATGCAATTTTTTCGGTTGGTTTATAAGGGCCACCTTTAGTTTCGTAAATCGATTCGCCATACTTTTTTAACCAGTCGCCCATTTTTAAAAGAATTTCCTTTTGCCGTTGCTCAATACGGCCATCTGGCATGGGGCCAATATTATAAAGTAAATTCCCGCCACCGCCAACAGTTTTAATTAATGTCTGAATACTTTCTTCGAATGATTTTAATTTGTCGTTTGGTTTCCACGCCCACTGTTTGCCTATGGTAATGCATGATTCCCATGGGTTTTCAATGTCGTAGGCGCCGATTCGTTGTTCCGGGGTGGCAAAGTCGCCGGCAAATTCATCCGAAATAGTTATTCCTTCCATTCCTTTTCTTCCCTTGTCAGCCCTGTTGTTAATTAAAACTGTTGGGTCGATATCGGTTAAATATTTATACAGGTCCAATCCCATTTCATGTGTCCAGGATTCTTCCCACTCCCCATCGAACCACAATATCCTGGTATGGTATTTTTCAATCAGCTCTTTGGTTTGCCCCTTTATAAATGGAATGAATTTGTCCATGTTGCCGGTTTCCTTTTTTGTTTTTCCTCCCGGGCTACCCATCGGGTAATGAGGGTGTTTCCAATCGCTGATTGAATAATAAGTGCCGAAAAGAATGTCATATTTATCACAGGCTTCTTTTAGCTCCATTAATACATCTTTTTTGTATAGTGTTGCGGCAATGTCGTAATCCGAATATTCCGAAGGCCATAAACTAAACCCATCGTGGTGGCGGGTGGTAATTACAAAGTATTTCATGCCGGCGTCTTTCAGGGTTTTAATCCATTCATCGGCATTAAAAAGTACCGGGTTAAACTCTTTGTACAAGTTGTCGTAATCTTCAATTTCAACCTCGCGGCCACGCGACCACCCTATTTCTGTCCCACGCAACGAAACCGGCCCCCAATGAACAAACATCCCGAATTTCATATCCATAAATTCAGAAATTATTTTGGCTTTACTTTCTGTTTTTTGTTTCTCGGTTGAATAACCCTGCGTTAAGAAGGGAATTAACAGGATGAATAAAATTAGCCTCTTCATTTTAGTTGATTTTGGATTGATTGTTTTTCGGAGATAAAAATACTAATCAGTAATTATTCAGATAATGGCTTTATTCTGAAAAAAGATGGATTATTCTATACTTTTAATAAGGAATGTGCTAATTTGCAATCTTATTATAAATAAGAGAGTTTGTCGTCAGAAAAAGAAATAGAATTTAGGATTGATGGATTTATCGGTCAGCGTATGGCTTATCTGCCGGGGATAATTAAAAAGAAGATTTTAAAAGATCCCCGGATTTGTGATTTATACATTACACACATCGGTGTTTTCCCCAGAGCATTGGGGCATTTAAGGAAACGGCCGTTGGGCAGCAGCCAGTTTATTCTTTTATATTGTGTTGATGGCGAAGGTTGGGTTGAGATTAAAGGAAAACGAAGGAATATCACTGCAAATCAGCTTTTTGTAATTCCTCCCAAGGTGCAGTGTCGGTACGGTGCCACAGCAAAAAATCCCTGGACACTTTACTGGTTGCATTTTTCTGGTAAAAATGCTGAAATCTATTCACCCCCGGTTAACCGGGGAATTGAGATTCCACCATCAAATGATTCGCGGATTGAAGAGCGTTTAGTTCTTTTTGAAGAGATGCTACAAAATGTGGAGGATTATTTTAAACCTGAAAAGGTTATTTATGCCAATATTTGTTTGAAACAGTTTTTAACTTCGGTAAAATACCTTGATGTTTACCGTTCAGTGAAAAGAGAAGGGGATAATGATTTATTAAAAAAGGTGATTTCATTCATGAAAAACAACCTGCACAAAAATATCCGTATTTCGGAACTGGCGGAAATCCTTAACTGTTCCACATCAAATATTTATAAACTGTTTAAACAAAACCTGGACAGTGCGCCTCAGGATTTTTTTATTCATCTTAAAATGGAGCGGGCACAAAAGTATCTCATTCAAACCAATTTAAGAGTAAAAGAGATAGGGGCTAAACTGGGCTACGATGATCCATATTATTTTTCGCGGATTTATACGAAACACGTGGGAATGTCGCCTGCACATTACCGGAAAGAGGAGCGGTAACTTAATTCACAATCACTTCATCTGCAAAAATCCATACCGGCAATCCGGCAGCATTGTGCCAACCCGGTGCTTTGCCAACATTTTTGGCTTCAATTTTTATGTGCCGCGCTTTTACCGGTTCAAAACTGCATGCAAAATATTCAATGTCATTTCTTTTACTCTCTTTTGAAATTGGGTTTTGGGTTACCACTATCTCCAGTTTTTTGAATGTTTCTGCATCATTCGAGATAGAAAATGTTACACTTTCAGGAAAGAAAACAATATGGTTGGTAACTTGCAGGAACGCCGTTGAAATGTAACTAATTTCCTTTTCTTCCCCAAGGTCGATTACAGCTCCCAGGTTATTACCTTCAAAACCCAGCCAATTGGCGTAAAAGTTGCTGCCGCCGAGAGCGCCGTCGGTAAGTGCCTGCGGGTTTTCACCGGCATATTTTTTAGGCTTTGTAAACAGGGTAACTTTTTTCCCTTTTGCTATATTTGGCGTTGCTGCCCGTTTTAGTGTTTCCACGTATAACGTAAGGTACTCGTTAACTGTGTAGCCCATTTCGTTCATTAAAGTGATGTTTGCCTTTTGGCAACTCTCTTCAAAACGATTAAGCCGGACTGTAATATCTTTTGATACCTCACCCTCTTTTAAAAGCCGGAAGTCGGGCGACATCCCGTTTCTTGCGAGTTCGAGCGAGGCATAATCTATGCTTAAACGTGCAGCCCTAACCCGTTGCAAAACTACGGGATTGCCGGCAACAGCTTTTTCTGCATCGTCGAAAAATGAGTTGTACTGCATTAAAAGTTCAGGGCTTAACCATGAATTAAAACCCTGTGCCGGGTCGCCATAAAGAAACAGGAAGAAATCAGAATCTTTTTTTATTTCATCATGAATAAGGTCGATGTATTTTTTAACAAAAATGCCGGCCTCTTCGTAGTAGCCATCCACAAAATCGGTGATAATTTTATCGGCATCCAGATCGGGATTCCACAACAGTTTAGCTGTTAGGTACGACCGAAGCTCAAAAAGTTCGCTCGGATTGTGGCTGTGTTGTTCAAAAATCCATTTAGCATGGTTGTCCCTAAAAAACTGAATATTGGGCTGAAGAGTATGAATGTTAGGGAACGGTGCCAAAAAGTTAGTAAACTGGGTGGTGTAATCCCAGATTCGGATATTTTCGGTTATCTTTTTCCAGCCACGTAAATCATCTGCAAAGTCGGTGCATTTTTCTTCGATTGGGGCACTGCGGTCGCACTCAATGGAACAAAGTGTCACCAACACATTGTCGAGAGGTTTTGTTTTTGGTGGTTTACGTGTGTACTGGTATGCCAGGGTAGAGATGGTTTTATCCGGGAACTCTTTTGCAATTTCGTTTACAAAACGTATCATTGAACCACTCGGCGAGCCTTCCTCTTCATCAATCTTTCTGCACTCATCGCACTGGCAATGTTGTGTATTGTCGTCCTGACTGACTGAAATTACGCTGGCATTGGGGAAGCGTTCGAAATATGCCCCTGCCGAATCTTTTACAATTTGAAGGACATCTTTATTTGTTAGACAAAGCTGGGTGTGCAAACGCTTGTCGCCACGCAAAGCATAATATTCAGGATGTTTTTTATAAAAATTTTTTTCTGGGACAAACCTATGAAATGTGTGTACACGAGCCGAAGAAACGTAACCTGGAAATGCATCGTGTGTTACTTTTTGTTTGTCGGCAAAAGTGTGGTTTTCGTAAAACAGCTTTGAGTGTACGGTGCGGGTTGTAATTTCCGGAGTGTAAACATAATTAATTGGTGTTTCGATTGAAACTGTTTTTAAAGTTGGAATTTTCTCCACAGTTGGCGAGAACCATTTACAGCCCAGGTACATTTCGAGAAACTCATAAACTGCGTACAAAGTACTTTGCGAGCTCCCCCCCGAAATAACCAGGTTTTCTCCTTCAGTTTTAATTGAAACAGTATGCACAGACTTTAATCCGGAATCTTCAAATAAAGAAATTCTCTTTTTTTCAGAATCTGCACTGTTTTTAGTTACCACCGGAATTTTTGACGTTGAAATTTGTTCGAGGTAATTTTGAAGTTCATCTGCTGCATATTTTATTGTATTGTCAGCATTTTCGGGTAAAACAATCTGGTAACCCGATGTTCCTTTTTTGATAATGGTTAATTGATCTTTTTGTGAACACCCAATAAAACTGAGTATTAATATGAGTGCAATTAAATATTTTTGAATCATAGGTTTTGGTATTAAAAGTGTAGTTAAAACAAATGAATTTACTTACTTTTTGATATAATAATTTGCCAATCCGCTAATTCCCAGAACAACCATTAAGAACAGGTCCATTCTGTACGGGCCAACCATTCCGGGTAAAATACCGGCCTGTGAAAGTACAAATGCCCCAAGTCCTAAACCGGAAACAACAACCATAAACCAGCCCATTGGTTTTTTCGACAGGATTCCGAGAATAACCAGCGGTCCCATCATGGCAGTTCCGGCAAAACTTATTCGTGCGAGCAATACAAGTTGATTGGAGCTGAACAGCGAAAAAAGTAGAGCAGCGACAGCAAAACTAATAATTGCTATCCGGATTGGCAGTAATGAATCGCTCCCTTTGTGGCCCAATAAACCACGCAATTCGTTTCCTAGGGCAAAAAGCTGCGAGTCAGAAGTTGACATAGCTGCAGCAAACAGCCCGATAATAGCAGCCGAAGCAATAAAACCCGGTTGATCGCGTAAAAGTACCTGCCCTAAAAATTCGGGAACCGAAGCGTCGGGGTAACGAACAGCTCCATAAAGACCGATTATGATTGTAGGAAATATTACCAGCATGGCAAAAGTACCTACAGCAACAGCCATACGGCGTAAAGCTTTTGCGTCTTTCATAATTACCAAGCGTGTTGAAAGCTGGGGTTGGGTAACCGGAATCATTAAAATGGCTAAAAACGAAGCAATTAAAAATTGAGCATTAAGTAATCCTTTTGGTCCCGGTGTTGAAAGCAGTGCTTTGTTGGCAACTTCAACCTGCGAAAACATTTCGGCCCAGCCACCCAGGTAATTCAAACAGGTAACTGCTATAACCCAAACTACAATTAACAACATGGTTCCCTGCATAAAATCGGCATAAATAATGGCTTTTAATCCTCCAAATTCAGAGTATAGAAGCATAATCACCACAATTATTACCGACCATGCCCACGCAGGTAATGCTGCCGGAAATGCCTGTTCAAGAAAAATGGCTACACCCCTTATTTGTATGGCAACGTATGGAACCAGAAAAATAAATATGGCCAGAAAATAGATGTAACCTGCCCATTTATTTTTGTAGCAGTTTTGCAGCAGTCCCGACATTCCTTTAAATCCTTTTTGTGCCACCATTTTTCTTAAATGATACCCAAACCACACAATCAGGAAAACCATTCCTCCGTCTGAAAATGCAAGAAAAATCCAGGCGCCAATTCCATGCGTTCGTGTGAAATCGGGCATTCCCATTAAAGTGAAGGTGCTGAAAAGGGTGGCTGCAAACGTCATAAAACCAAGGATAAGCCCAATGTTTGAGCCAGCCATCATAAAATCTTCATTCGATTTTATTTTGCGTCGCGACCGCCACGAGAGGTAAAAAAGAATCGAGATATAAATTGTTCCTACTATTAAGAGCCACTTCAGCATAATCAATCTTTTAAATGAATTCGCCCACCAACATACGTTAGTACGACCAGTAAGATGGTAATTAAAATACTTACCCACAGAGTGTAAGGCATAGAAAAAAGTTTTGGTTCTGTTTGCCCCGGGGCGATTACCAATGGTGTAAATGTTATCAGAATAAGGATAACCGCCATTGCTACAACTATTCTCCAGTAAAGTTTTTGTTTTTTGTTAGTCTGGTTACTCATATCTTTTTTACTTTCTACTTTTTATTTTTGCCTTTACAATCTCTGCACTGTCATGCCGCCATCAACCATTACCACCTGGCCGGTGGAGTAGGGCATCATGCCGGTTGCCATCGAGGCAGCTACTTTCCCAACATCTTCGGGTAATCCCCAGCGTTTTTGTATACTGAGGCCGGCTTCAAACAGTTTGTCGTATTTCCCGACCACGCCAGAAGTCATATCAGTTTTAATAATTCCGGGTTGAATTTCGTAAACCGGTATTCCGAATTCTCCCAAACGCGATGCCCAAAGTTTGGTAGCCATGGCAATTCCTGCTTTCGAGATGCAATATTCTCCCCGGTTTACCGAGGCTACAGTTGCTGATATTGAAGATATATTGATTATGCAGCAATCGTAATTGGCAGCTGCTTTTTTGGTGTCAACCATGTGATTTGCGACAAGCTGAGTTAAAAAATAAGGCCCCTTCAGGTTGATGTCCATGACATGATCATAGTTTTCTTCTTTGACCTCCAGAATATCTTTTCGTTCTTTTGGTGCAATTCCGGCATTGTTCACCAATACATTTAGTTGTCCAAATTCAGCAACAACTGTTTGAAGAATATTTTCGCGGTCTTCTTTTTTCGATACATCCCCCCGGGCATAAATCACATTAATTCCAAATGCTTTCAATCCATCCAAAACGGGTTGAACGGCTTCCTGGTTTCGAACTCCGTTTATTGCAAGGTTGAATCCTGCTTTTGCCAACTCTTTTGCAATTCCAAAGCCAATGCCCCGGGAACCGCCTGTTATTAGTGCTGTTTTGTTCATTTATTTCGTTTTAATTTATGAGATTCCCGCGAAAGCGGGAATGACACTGAAAACTGCTTACTGAATACCAGGTATTTCCACCCATGTTTTTTTTGCCCAGCTTTCCAGGCCTTTCTCAGCCAGTTGCACACCTTTAGCCCCTTCCAGCAAGTTCCAACGGAACGGTTCGTTTTTAACCACATGTTTTAAGAACAATTCCCATTGCACTTTAAACGCGTTATCGAAAGTTTCCTGTTCCGGTACCTTGCTCCACCCTTCGTAAAAATTAATTGGGTTTGGGATATCGGGATTCCAAACCGGTTTTGGAGTGTTTTTGTAGTTCTGTATCCAGCAATCGCGTAATCCAGCTACTGCAGAGCCTTTAGTTCCGTCAACGTGCAACGTAAGCAAATCGTCGCGGCGAACGCGCGTAGTCCACGATGAGTTAAAATGGGCGATAACACCACCTTCCAGTTCAAATGTTGCATAAGCTGCATCGTCGGCTGTGCACTTGTATGCTTTGCCCTGTTCGTCAATCCGTTCGGGTATGTGCGTTGCCCCTAGGCAGAAAATCCCTTTTACTTCACCAAACAGGTTATCCAGAACATATCGCCAGTGCGCCAGCATATCTAAAATTATTCCGCCATCGTCTTCTTTTCGGTAGTTCCAACTCGGGCGCTGAGCCTGTATGGTATGTCCTTCGAAAACCCAGTAGCCAAATTCACCCCGCACCGAAAGAATTTTTCCGAAGAAATCGTTATCGATTAATCTTTTGAGTTTTAATAACCCGGGAAGCCACAATTTATCCTGAACCACTCCGTGTTTTACGCCTGCTTTATTGCAAACTCTGTAAAGTTCCAGGGCTGTAACTGTATCTGCAGCAACCGGTTTTTCGCAATAAACGTGTTTCCCGGCTTTGGCTGCCATCCGTATGGCATCGGCTCTGCGGCCAGTGGTCTGGGCATCGAAATAGATTTGATAGTCAGGATTGTTTATTACCGAATCCAAATCGGTTGTCCATTTTTCAATCCCCGACATTTCAGCCAGTTTTTTTAGTTTTATCTCATTTCGTCCTACCAAAACCGGGTCGGGCATAATAAACTCAGAGGGGCTTACCTGCACACCTCCCTGTTTTATTATTTCCACTATCGAACGCATCAGGTGTTGGTTGGTTCCCATCCGGCCGGTAACGCCGTTCATTATTATTCCTGTTTTGTGAATCATATATTTTTAGTTTAAGTTGTATTCTTTCGTCATTCCGAACTCGTTTCGGAATCTTTTTTTTGAAAGATACTGAATCCGTCAGCTAACGGACAGCATGACGTTTGTAACTTAGATTTAGGTATTTTGTAAATATGCATCTTTAATTTTCTCAAGGTATTCAATCTGGTTAGTTGCCCAGTATTTATCCGAAAAAATTTCAACTTCATTATAACCTGTAAATCCTGCATTTTCAACCCAGCCGCGAATTTCGGGAACATTTATACAGCCGTCGCCCATTAATCCACGGTCATTCAGGAAGTCGGTGGTTGGTACATTCCAGTCGCAAATATGAAAAGCCAGCAGGTTGTTGTTTGCTCCGCATCTCATAATTTCTTTCTGAAGGTTATTGTCCCACCACAGGTGATAGACATCAATAGCAACTCCCACGAAACCGGAATTTATCTCTTCGGCCATGTGGTTGGCCTGTGCAAGTGTATTAATAGCCGAGCGGTTGCCGGCATACATGGGATGTAACGGTTCTATTGTCAGTTTTACTCCGGCCGCTTTTGCAGCAGGAAGAATTTTTAAGATTCCTTCCTGAATTTGCTCGCGTGATTTTTCTAACGACTGCCTTCCATCAGCCCCGCAAACCAGAACAAGAACAGGTGCCCCAACTGATTCAGACTGTTCAATGGCTATCAAGTTGTCGTCAATGGCCTCCTGGCGTTTTTGTGCTTCAACCGAAGGGAAAAAACCACCTCGTGCCACCGAAACCACATCCATATTATGATCGTCGAGAATCTGTTTGCACTCTTTCAGGTTTTGTCCTTCCAGAATATTGCGCCAGATAGTTATCCCCTGAATACCGGCAGCATGATAATTTTCTACGCACTGCCTTAAGTTCCAGGGTTTATTCGTCAGCGTGTGGACGCATAGTTTTGAGAAGTCGTTTAGTTTAGTTGCCATCTTTTATAATTTGCACCGTGCTTTAGCGCGGTGATTAAATTGGTCTGTATTGTCAGCCGGGATTTTGAAAATTTTTGTATTCTGCATGATACAAAAATTTTCAAAATCCCTTTAGTTCATATTCCCTTTTAATAACACCGCGCTAAGGCACGGTGCAAAAGATATTATTTCGCACATCCAAAAAAGGTGTAATATTCTTCGTTATTTATAACCCGTTGCAAATACAACGCTGCTTCGCGTGCATGATAATCGCCCCACATTGATGATTCGCCACAGGCAATTTTTTGCCCTTCCGGGATATTGTCCCAACCGTTTGGCTGATGATAAATGCTTTGCAAAATCAAACCCTGATGTTTCGGATCGGTACTTAAATACGGATAATCTAAAAGTGTATTAAGCACGTTTAGTCCTGCCTGCCAGTATTTTTCTCCTGCCCCTTTTTCTCCTTTTTTTATTAAATAATTTCCCAGCCGAAACAGTCCCTGTGAACCAATTGCTGCTGCCGAACTGTCAACAGGTTCCCATGCATTGTACGGATCGGCAGGTTTATTAAGGTAGTCGCCCAGTTTATGCAGGTTTGGCGCTCCGGTATCCCAGTATGGAATTCCGTCAACCGGGGTGTTTTTTATATAAAAATCGCAGGTGGCTTTTGCTGCTTTTAGCATCATTTTTTCCAGTTCATTTTTTCTGCCTAATACTTTTAGTTCATCTTCAGAAACGATTTGCAGCAGTTCCAGCTCTTCAGCAAAGCCGAGCATTGCCCAGGCCAGTCCACGTGTCCAGGTTGAAAATCCGGTGTACCCCTGTTGCGAATTTGGGCAACGAAAATTTCCATCGTTTGTATTGAATATACTTTCATGTGCTGTTCGTCCCCAAACATCATAACTATCACGGCCTTCGCCATAAAAAACAGAATATTTGGCTGTAGCTGAAATGTGCTGAATCGCTCTTCCTAAAAGTGATATTTTCGCATCACCTTCTCCTTGAAAAACATGACCTAATTTATGGCTTGTCATTAGTATCCGGCACGAACGAATGGTATCAACAAACAACGAATGTGGCCCGTTGAATGAATAAATAAAACCGCCATTTTTGATTTTTGTCCAGCGACTGGCCTGTACTGCACCCGAAATTTTAATGGCTAATTCATAAAAATTCTTCTCCCACTCGTTAAAACTAATTTTGCCTTCATTCATTAAACGCAGCAAATTACCATAGGTGCTCAGGTTATTAAAACCATGATCGTGAACTCCGGAATGGCTGATGTGCGGTGCCATTTTTTCAAGAGTTGCTTTTCTGCCCGACTCGAGAAAATAGTTGTCGCCGGTAGCATCGAACTGCAAAATTGACGAACCAAACTGAAAACCCTGTGTCCATTCTGTCCATCCACGGGTTGAGTATTTGCCGTTAACCGTAAAAACAGGAGAGCCTTTCGAAGAATCGTATTCATTTTCAATCAACCTGATTTTTTCTCCCGAGAGTTCCCAGAACAGTTCCAGTTTCTTTTTTAAATCGTCCGGTTTTAGCTGAAAATTTATTTCGACCATTTTTTTAAAGGTTAATGGTTACAAAATTATTGAAAGGTTAAGAAGGGGTGTGGCATTTAATATTGTTTTTCTGGCACAATTCAAACTATTCTTTCAACTTTTTAATTACCGATTTGTCCCTGCAATTCTCAAGCATTTGAACACTGGTTAAACGTAACAAAGGGTGCTTTAAATCAGGGGCAATTTCAACCAATGGAACCAGCACAAATTTTCGTTCATGAATTCGCGGATGCGGGATTATTAATGTTTTACATTCGCAATACAAATCATCGAAATACAGAATGTCGATGTCCATCTCGCGGGAAGAATATCGTTCTGTTCCGTGCTCCCTGCCAAATTTATCTTCAATTTCATGAATTCGCCAAAGTAACTCTTCGGCTTCAAGTTTGGTTTCAATAACAATAACCTGGTTCCAGAAATTATCGTCCGATTTGAATCCCCACGGAGGTGTTTCGTAAACCGATGATGATTTAACAATATGCCCGAGAATTTTTTCAATCAGCGGATAAGTCTGCTCGAAGTTTTTTTGTTTATTCCCGATATTTCCTCCTAATCCCAGAAAAACCTTATGCATAGAATTGTATATTTGTAATGCCTTGGACAATTAGTTACCTATACAGTAAAAGTAATAACGAAACAGGAATCATACAATTTATATCAATAAAATTAATTAGCATTTTAAACAAGATAAAATTAAAGTAATATAACATGAAAGAATTTTTTAAGTATGTGCTGGCAACCGTAGTTGGAATAATTGCGGTTTCAATTATTGGATTTTTGTTACTATTTGCAGTTATTGGCGCGTTGGTTTCGTCAACCGAAAAACAGGTTGTGGTTGAAAACAACTCGTTACTGGAGTTAAGCCTCGACAGGCAAATTCTCGACCGTGCCCCCAACGATCCGTTTGAAGACATGGAAATTCCCGGATTTAGGTTTGCCAAAACAATAGGCTTGGATGATATTACCAAGTCGCTGAAGAAAGCGGTTAACGACGATAGGATAAAAGGTGTTTACCTGAAATTGTCGGTTATTAACGGGGGGATGGCCTCGGTAGAGGAGATTAGAAATGCACTGGTTGCATTTAAAGACAGTTGCGATAAACCGGTTTATGCCTGTGCCGACCAGATGATTCTGGGGCAAAAAGCATATTACCTGGCTTCTGTGGCCGATAAAATTGTGGTTCACCCCGAAGTGTCGGTTGATTTCCGTGGGCTGGGAGGCGAAATGATGTTTTATACAAATGCCCTGAAAAAGATTGGCATTGAAATGCAGATTGTACGTCACGGAAAATTTAAAGCTGCCGTTGAGCCATTTATGCTCGATAAAATGAGCGACGAGAACCGCGAACAACAGTTAACTTACATGGGAAGTTTGTGGAACCACATGCTTAAAGGGATTTCGGAAGAACGCGGAATGACAGTTGAACAATTGAATCTGCTCGCCGACGATGTGCAGACATTGAATAAAGGAGAAAAAGCTGTTGAATCGGGTTTGGTTGATGAAGCGAAATATAAAGATGAGGTACTGGACGACCTGCGCGAAATTACCGGAATTGAGGGCACCAAAGGGGTGCCGGTTATCAGCGCTAAAAATTACGCAACGGTACCTGTAAAAGGAAAAGGGAAAAAATACAGTCGCAATAAAATTGCTGTTATTTATGCCAGTGGCGATATTGGGGCAGTTTTTGGCTCAGAAGGTATAATAGGCGATAAACTTTCGAGGGAAATTAGAAAAGTTCGTCAGGACAGTACATATAAAGCCATTGTTTTACGGGTTGATTCACCCGGGGGAGCAGTTTTTGATTCGGAAACCATTTGGCGTGAGGTTAAACTGGCTGCCGAACAGCGGACAATGGTGGTTTCGTTTGGCGATGTGGCTGCATCGGGCGGTTACTACATTGCCTGCCCGGCCGATAAAATTGTTGCCAGCCCCAATACAATTACCGGCTCGATTGGTATTTTCGGGATGATTCCGAATTTTGGAGAACTGTTAAACGATAAAATAGGAATTTCCACCGACGTGGTTAAAACAAACAAAAATTCCGATTTCATTTCTTTGTCGCGCC
This sequence comes from Bacteroidota bacterium, assembly GCA_039714235.1. Taxonomy (GTDB): domain Bacteria; phylum Bacteroidota; class Bacteroidia; order Bacteroidales; family Prolixibacteraceae; genus Draconibacterium. Next base: position 30,679 of record JBDLJS010000023.1, read on the forward strand.
CAATGACCGGGTATGAGAAGCAACTGATGCAAACCAACATAGAAGAAGGATACGATACATTTATATCGCATGTTGCCGAAGGCCGTGGCATGACCAAAGAACAGGTTGATGAAATTGGGCAGGGCCGCGTTTGGAGCGGCGAAAATGCCATGGAAATTGGTTTGATTGACAAATTCGGAGGATTAAATGATGCCATTGAACTGGCTGCCGAAATTGAAGGGCTGGAGAATTACCGTACAGTTTCGTTGCCTACATTGCCTAACCCACTGGAAGAGATGTTTAATATTGGTGGCGATAATGCCCGTATCCGTTTCCTTAAAAATGAGTTGGGAGATAAATACCGGTATTACGAGTATTTCAAAAAGGCATCAGGAATGAATGGTGTTTATGCCCGAATGCCTTATGATGTTTATGTGAATTAAGAGATTTATGATATAACAGGAGGAAGGATGTACCAATTTCATGGTACATCCTTTTTTATTTATCTTAGCTTCTATTATTGAAATACCCGGTATGATAAAAATTCTGCTCTACCCGCTTATGTGGTTGTATGGCCTGGTTGTCTGGTTCAGAAACAGGGCTTACGATTTAAATATTCTGAAATCGGTGGAATTCGATGTTCCTGTTGTTTCCATTGGCAACATAACGGTTGGCGGAACTGGTAAAACCCCGCACGTGGAATACCTGGTACAATTATTAAAAGAAAAATTTACGGTAGCAACTTTAAGCCGGGGTTATAAAAGAAAAACAAAAGGATTCAGGTTGGTTGAAACAGGTTCTACAGCGCTGGAAGTTGGAGATGAGCCTTTGCAGATAAAAAACAAGTTTCCTGGTGTAACCGTTTCGGTTTGCGAAAACAGGGTTACCGGTGTGGAGAAGCTCCTTCAACCTGAAAACAAAAAAACTCCCGATGTTATTCTCCTCGACGATGCTTTTCAGCACCGTAGGATTACGCCCGGAATAAATATTCTTCTTATAGATTACAACCGGCAGATAAAGGAAGATCACCTTTTGCCGGTGGGCCGTTTGCGCGAGGGTGTTTACCAAATGCGCAGGGCTAATATTATTATTTTCACCAAATGCCCCGATGAGGTAACCCCGATAATGCGCAGGATTTTGCAAAACAACGTTGGATTAAAACCTTATCAGAAATTGTATTTCACTAAATTCGATTACGATAAAATAAGGCCGGTTTTTAATGCCAAAACACTTGGGGCGGCATTTTACGATGAGAAGAAATATGCTATTCTAATTGTTACTGGCATTGCCTCACCAAAACTGATTCAGAAATATTTGATGCAGTTTTCGAAAAATACCAAAACCATTTCATACCCCGATCATTATAATTATTCTGAGAAAGATATTCAGTCGATAATGAATAAATTTAAGTCGATAGAGTCGGATAAAAAGATTATTATTACAACCGAAAAAGATGCAATGCGTTTAAAAGATCAGCCCGGGTTGAGCGATGAATTTAAAAGTGCATTGTATTATTTGCCGGTAAAAGTTAATTTCCTCGAAAAGGGAAAAGATTCGTTTAATAAAAAGATTTTAGATTATGTTGGAGAAAATAAAAGTCACCGCGAACTTTATAAAAGAAAGAATAAAAGCAACGCCTGAAGTTGGAATAATATTGGGAACAGGATTAGGTGGCCTTGTGAATGAAATTGAAATACTCGATTCTATTCCTTACGATGAAATTCCGAATTTCCCGGTTTCGACTGTCGATGGACATGCCGGAAGATTAATTTACGGACGGCTGGGAGAGAAGGAGATTCTTGCCATGCAGGGCCGTTTTCATTATTACGAAGGATATTCCATGCAGGAGGTAACGTTTCCGGTACGTGTTTTTAAATATGTCGGCGTCACTCATCTTTTTGTTTCAAATGCAAGCGGGGGGCTTAATCCCGGATGGAATGTTGGCGAAATTGTTTTGATAAACGACCATATTAATTTTTTTCCGGAACATCCGTTACGTGGGAAAAACAACAACGAGCTGGGGCCGCGGTTCCCCGATATGAGCAAGTGTTATAACGAACGCCTGCGAAACAAAGCCAAATTAATTGCACTGGAGCATAACATAAATTTAAAGGAAGGAGTTTATGTGGGTGTTTCGGGGCCTACTTTTGAAACTCCCGCCGAGTATAAAATGTTTCGCATTCTGGGAGGCGATGTTGTTGGTATGTCAACCGTTCCGGAAGTAATTGTTGCGCAGCATATGGGATTAAAGGTATTCGGGATTTCGATAGTAACAGATAGCGGTGTCCCCGGCGAAATTGTGGAAATATCGCACGAAGAGGTACAGGAAGTGGCCATGAAAGCCGAGCCGAAGATGACCCTGATAATGAAAAAACTGATTGAAAGTATAAAATAAGTTCAATATCACAGTATCAAGTATCCAGTATCAAAATATCCAGAATCCAAATTTAATACCATGAAGAATTCCTTTTTTATTATCTCAATTTTAATATTTATAATGAGTTGTTCTTCCCCTAAGTTAAACGAAGTGGAACTGGTTATCGACTCAAAATCGGAACTGGGCGAAGGAGCCCTCTGGAATCCTGAAACCGGGGAGCTTTTATGGATTGATATTAAAGGTAAGATTCTGAACTTTTTTAATCCGGTTATCGGGAATAACAAAGAGATGTTTACCGGCCAGATGATTGGCACGGTGGTGCCCACAGAGTCGGGGGAAGTGCTGGTGGCGCTACAAAATGGTATTTACTGGTTTAATGCTGAGACCGGCTCGAAAACATTGATTATAGATCCTGAAGCACATTTGCCTGACAACCGGTTTAACGATGGGAAATGCGATCCGTCGGGACGATTCTGGGCAGGAACCATGAGCACAAAAGGCGAAAAAGAGGTTGGTGCGTTGTACCGCCTCGACGCTGACAGCTCAATCCATAAAATGGTTGAGAATGTGAGTATTTCAAACGGAATTGTGTGGTCGCTCGACAGAACAAAAATGTATTATATCGACACCCCAACCCAAAAGGTGATGGCATACGATTACAATGATGAAACCGGGGAAATAAGTAATCCTAAGGTTGCTGTTAATGTGCCGGAAGAAATGGGCTCGCCTGACGGCATGACCATCGACTCGGAAGGGAATGTGTGGGTTGCCCTCTGGGGCGGTTATGCCGTTGGTTGCTGGAATCCTGTTACCGGCAAATTACTCCGTACCATAAAAGTCCCTGCAAAAAATGTAACCTCGTGTGCATTTGGCGACGACGATTTGGGCGCTTTGTATATTACTTCTGCACGAACCGGTACCAACGACGACGAACTTAAAAAAGTTCCGAACGCAGGGGGAGTTTTTAAAATCAGGCCGGGAGTTAAAGGTGTTGAGGCATTCTTTTATAACGATATAAAATAAATTTCAGGAATGAACCTGGTAATCATCTCACTTGCTCCGGTGGTAATAATTGCCGCCTACATTTATTTTCGCGATAAATACGAAAAAGAACCTTTGCGGCTTTTACTTTTTGCTTTGCTGGCAGGGGCTTTAACGGTAATTCCAATTCTTTTTATTGAGCGGTTTCTTGATACGGTAACCAATTTGTTTTCAGGTTTATTAGCCGCCGCGTGGAAAGCATTTGTTGTAGCTGCATTTTCTGAAGAACTTTTTAAATACCTGGCGCTATATATTTTAATTTGGAAAAGTAAGGAGTTTAATGAAAAGTTTGACGGGATTGTTTATGCCACCTATGTTTCACTGGGTTTTGCAGCCGTTGAGAATGTGCTTTATGTAACCGGCGGAGGAATAGAAACCGGAATAATGCGGGCGATTACAGCAGTTCCTGCCCATGCAATTTTTGGAATAACAATGGGATTTTATTTTGGCCTTGCCAAATTTTACGAAAGAGAAAGACGGAGCCTGAAACAGAAAGCACTTATCTATCCAATTGTCCTTCACGGAATTTACGATTTTATCCTTTTTACAGGAATACAATGGTTAACCATCGTATTTGTGGGATTTGTGATTTTCCTTTATGTTTCAGGATTAAAAAGAATAAAAAGACTTTCAGAGCAATCAATCTATAAAACCGATTTTGATTTATTGAATGAGAAATTTTCAAAACCAGATTAAATGGATATTCCAACTTTTACAGATGTTGAAAAAGCACACCAGGTTGTAAAAATATATGCCCACAGAACACCTGTTTTGAGTTCATCGAGCATTAATAAAATTGTTGGGGGAGACCTTTGGTTTAAATGCGAAAATTTTCAAAAGGTAGGAGCATTTAAATTTAGGGGAGCATGTAACGCCGTTTTTTCGCTTTCGGAAGAAGATGCACAAAAAGGAGTTGGTACACACTCGTCGGGCAACCATGCTGCTGCCTTGGCTTTGGCAGCTAAAATGCGTGGAATTGACGCCCATATTGTTATGCCCGAAAATTCGCCCGAAATTAAAAAGAAAGCCGTGGCTGGGTACGGGGCAAAAATTACCTTTTGCAAACCAACCCTGCAGGCCCGTGAAAGCACGCTGGCAAAAGTTGTGGAAGAAACCGGAGCAACAGAAATTCATCCGTACAATAATTTTTATGTAATTGCGGGGCAGGGGACTGCCTCCAAAGAGATGATTGAAGACAAAGGTGAGTTCGATATTATTATGGCACCGGTTGGCGGAGGCGGTTTGCTCAGCGGCACTGCTCTTGCAACAAAATATTTACTACCCAACTGCAAAGTAATTGCTGCCGAACCTGCCGGAGCCGACGATGCTTACCGCTCGTTCAAATCGAAAAAACTGATACCCTCCGAAAACCCCAAAACCATTGCCGACGGGCTTTTAACTTCGCTTGGCGAACGAAACTTTACTATTATCCTCGATAAAGTTGATGATATTGTAACCGTTTCGGAAGTGAAAATTGTGGAAGCCATGCGTATGATTTGGGAACGGATGAAAATTATTATCGAACCATCATCGGCCGTACCACTGGCAGCAATACTCGAAGGCAAAGTTGATATTCAGAATAAAAAAGTTGGAATAATTCTTTCGGGCGGAAACCTTGATTTGGGGAGGTTGCCGTTTTAATTTTTTCTCCTTCCTCCTTTGGGGGAAGGCTGGGATGGGGGTTTTAAAACAGCGGGCTTACAATATGTGCCAATGACTCTCGCACTTTAAAAAATGCTGAACGTTTTTTCCACTCATTTAATTTTATCTCGCGGCTGTTTTTTAGATCGTTATTAAAATGTTGTTCCAGTTTCAGGGAAAAATTGCGGTCGTACATAAATGCATTTATTTCGAAATTGGTTTCAAAACTTCGGAAATCGAAATTGGTTGTACCCAAAGTTGAAACGACCTCGTCGACAACCATAAACTTGCTGTGGATATATGCTCCCTGATAAAAATAAATACGAACACCGGCTTCGAGCAATTCTTCCACATACGAAAAAGAACACCATTTTGAAGTTACGGAATCAGTTTTTTCAGGAATAATAATTCTTACATCCACATGGCTCAGTGCGGCTGTTTTTAAGGCAGCTAAAAGAGGAATTGGCGGCATCAGGTACGGAGTTACAAAGTACACTTTCTTCCGGGCATTGGAAATGGCTGCAAAAAATGCCTGGCTTATGGCTTCCCAGTCAGAATCGGGGCCACTGGTAACTATTTGTACAGGGACGCCTTCTCCTTCTGTTAATGGAGGAAAATACTTGTTCCCTGAAAGATTTTTATTCATAACAAAAAACCAGTCGGCAGCAAAAACAACCTGTAAGCAAGCCACGGCATCGCCTTCAATTTTTAAATGAGTGTCGCGCCATGGCCCAATTCCGGGAAGTCCGTCGAGGTAACGGTCTGCCACGTTTATCCCTCCGGTAAAACCGGTTTTCCCGTCAATAATTGCAATTTTCCGGTGGTTCCTGAAGTTAAGCCGCGATGTTAACCTGGGGAAACGGACATCCATAAAAGAATAAATTTCAACTCCGTTATTCAGTAGATCCGAAAAGAATTTTTTATTCAGTCCCCAGCTTCCAACATCATCAACAATTACCCGTACTTCCACTCCCTGCAAACTTTTTTCAATCAGCAGATTTTTTAACCGGTTACCAATTTTGTCGTCGCAAAAAATATAATATTCAAGATGAATGTGGTGCCTGGCAGATTGAATGGCTTCGAAAATAGCATCAAATGTTTCTTCGGCATCTTTTAAAATTTCGAGTTTATTGCCGGTGGTTAACAAAGCATTGGAATTATTGAGCAATAACCTGATGATATTCTCTTTTTCAAGTATTTGTTTATCAAGGTTCAGGTGGGTATTATTAATTTCTCTGAGTTGTTTCGACGACAGTTTGCGAATATTTCCAAGGCTTTTAATCCCTTTGCGCGAGAACATTTTGCGTTTGCGGTATTCCTGCCCGAAGATTAAATAAAAGATAACTCCAAAAATGGGAAGCAAAATGAGGACCAGAATCCAGGCGGCGGTTTTAAATGGCGAACGTTTTTCGAGAATTATCATAATAGCCACGGGAATAGCTGTGGCTAAAAATATCAGGGAAAACAGTCGCCAGAAGGAACTCCACTCAACCATGTGAACTGAATTAAAAAATTAGAATAAATTTCGGTATATTTTTTCGGTATAAAAACAATATTGAAACAATTTTCGTATAATTGAAGTGTGGTTAGAAGTATAAAAATGAGAAGGATTTTAGTAATAATTGGAATTGTAATTTTTGTGTATGCTTGTTCAACACAAAAGGGCGCCGTGCAGGTAAATAAAAACGAACCGGACATTGCTGTACCCGACAGCCTTGAGTACGACCTTGAAACATTTGATGTAAAATTTGAAACCTGGTACCAGATGCATAATAATCCATCGATGTACCGCTCGCAGCAATATTACGAAAACTGGAACAGGCAATATGTTTCTGCCTGGAATCATAAAGCAATCCATTCTTCAAAAAGAGGTTTTTTCGAACCAATTGTTGGTTATGATCCAAATGAAGATTATGGTTTCGAACTAAACCACGAACTTTTCTACTACTTCCAGTATGTAGAGAATGTTCTGAAAATAAAAATTTTGCAGGGAGGCCCAAAGGCTGTTAATTTTTAAAGATTACTGAATACCAGGAGACGATCATCTCCAACATTTTCTTCGTAAACTATTTTCCCCGAAACAGCGGGTGCTGGCACACCCCGTTTAAAGGTTTTATTACCAGTGTAAACGTGCGCTTCGTCCCATAATCCCGATTCAATAAAACTTTCGAGCAGTTGCCTGCCCCCTTCAACAATCAGCGATAAAATATTTTTCTCGTGTAGTATTTCAAGAATTTGGGGAATAATATTCTGGCTGAAATTAACCTGAATGTACTCTGTGTTTTTTTCTGTTTTGTTGATTGTTGAGTTGAGTACAATTGTTTTAGCGGAATTGTTAAACAGACTAAGGTTATTTGGTAAACGCAGGTTTTTATCGATAACAATTCTCAACGGATTATTACCTTTGCAATTCCTTACCGTCAGCGATGGATTATCTTTTTCTGCTGTTTTTGTCCCAACCATAATGGCATCTTCTTCGGCCCGCATTTTATGAACACGAATAAGTGATTCTTCCCCGGTAATCCATGTTGGTTCGCCAAATTGTTCATTAGAGCGGTCGATGTCGATAAAACCATCTTCGGTTTGTGCCCATTTTAAAAAAATGTATGGCCTTTTCTTTTCATGAAAAGTAAAAAAACGCTTGTTCAGTTCCCTGCACTCTTTTTCCAGAATTCCAACCTCGACTTCAATCCCGGCGTTCTGCATTTTCTCAATTCCCTTGCCCGCAACTTTGGCAAACGGATCGATTGTGCCAATAACTACTTTCGGAATTTGCGTGGCAACAATAAGGTCGGAACAGGGAGGTGTTAATCCATGATGGGCGCATGGTTCAAGGGTGACATAAAGCGTACTTTTTTTTAATAATTCCGGTTGTCTGACCGAATTAATAGCGTTCACTTCGGCATGGGCCTGTCCGTATAATTTGTGGTACCCTTCGCCAATAACTACTCCGTTGTAAACCACCACGCAACCAACCATTGGGTTTGGCGAAACATATCCTGCACCTTTTTTTGCCAGTTCGAGGCATCGCATCATATATTTTTCAGAAGTGGTCATTACCGCAGAAAAATTAAATTTGTACTCAAAACAGTCTCTCACAAAAGTAAACAATGCAGGCAACTATTCAATACATTAAAAAAGAATTGGCAGGCCTTTATCCTGAATCAGAAACACATGGTTTTATCCGATTAATTTTAGGGGCGGTTTGCGGATTAAATTATACCGACTTAATCCTTCAAAAAAATAAAATTATCGATGATTCGAAGGTCGCCGGGATTAAAAACATTGTTGAAAGGTTAAAATCATTCGAGCCCATACAGTACATTTTAGGCGAAACCGAATTCTGCGATTTGTGCCTGCAGGTTAATCCATCGGTTTTAATTCCACGCCCCGAAACTGAGGAACTGGTTGACTGGATTGTGAAAAGTGAAATAAAAAATAGTGCAGCTATTTTAGATATTGGTACCGGCAGCGGATGTATTCCCCTGTCTATAAAAAGGAAATTAGCCGATGCCCAGGTTTTTGGTATTGATATTTCGGAACAAGCTGTACAGGTTGCCACTAAAAATGCCGCTTTAAATAACCTCGATGTGGAATTTTTTCAGGCAGACATTTTAAACTGGAAGAAAAATGAATGGGACAAATACGATGTAATTGTCAGCAATCCGCCATACGTAAGGGAGAGTGAAAAAAAGTTGATGCAGCCAAATGTTTTGGATTATGAACCTGAAACAGCGCTTTTTGTTTCAGACACCGATCCTCTCATTTTTTACCGAACCATTGCAGAGTTTGCCCACGTAAATCTTACTGAAAATGGCTGGCTGTTTTTTGAAATAAATGAGAATATGGGCAGAGAAATGAGAAAATTATTGCAGGATTCAGGATTTCATTCTGTTGATATTAAGAAAGATATAAACGGTAAAGATAGGATGTCGGTTTGCCGGAAATAGTCTGTGAAAGTTTAGATTAAATTAAAAACAAAAAATACCTCTTTATTAACACTTCCATCAGAATCATTTTTTCTATCTTGCTGCGTATTGAAAACAATTTAATTGGTGAAGAAAGCACTCAAAAGTATATTGGTTTTTTTAAACTCCCTGGCAGTATTTGCTTTAATTTTATCCTATTCATCGGTTTACATTCCTCCCGACTATTTTTGGATTCCTTCACTGTTCGGGCTTGCATATCCGATTATTCTGGCAATTAATCTCTTATTTATTTTGTTTTGGTTGCTTTTTAAACCCCGGTATATTTTGTTATCACTCATCTTTATTCTGTTAGGGTGGGGATTTTTAGTCCGGTATTTTCAGTTCAAAGAAAAAACCAGCGATACGACCGATATTAAGGTTTTATCGTATAATGTAAGGCACTTTTTGGGCAACGGTACTGAAAAAAGGAAAGAGAATGCCGATAAAATTATTGCATTTCTCGAAGAACAGGATGCAGATATTATTTGTTTGCAGGAAGCACGATTAAGAAAAAACAGCATTTTCAATTTGCCGGCTACCGTAAAAAGTCTAGAAACCATAAAACACTACCAGTTTGCACGTTCAAGCACTACATATGGTTCGGTAACCATGACTCGTTACCCCATTATTAATATGGAAGAAATAAGATTCGAAAATTCAAGAAATATTACCATTTGTACCGATGTTCTGATTGGGAAAGATACCGTCCGAATATTTAATGTGCATCTGCAATCGTATCAGATCGATCCTGATCGCTATTCCATTTTCGACTCGCCCGGTATTGACGAAGAAGAAGATTTGAAAGAAGTTCGTGAAATGGGATCGAAATTCAGAAATGCTTTTCAATTAAGGGCAGAGCAGGTTCGAGAAATAAGGAAACATATTGACGAATCGCCATATCATGTAATTGTTTGCGGCGATTTTAACGACACACCGGCTTCATTTTCATACAAAAAACTAAACGACGGTTTAAAAGATGCTTTCGTTTGCTCGGGAAAAGGAATCGGGCGTACCTACATCGGAAAATTGCCTTCGTTCAGAATCGATTACATTTTTCACAGCCAAAAATTTCAATCTTACAATTTCGAAACACTCGATTTCGAGCTCTCCGACCATTTACCTATAAAATGCGATCTGGTAATTAAATAAGGCCATTCGTGTTGTATCTTACTTAAAATGTATTACGTCATTCCGAACTTGTTTTGGAAACTGTTTCAAAAAAGGGATGCTGAATTCGTCATCTGACGGATAGCATGACGAATTGAAATTGTAATGTTGATGCGTTATTATTCACTCAGATATTTCAGGGCTGTAATTTTATCTTTTTTCAACTGTTCGGTTAGCTCATCAACGCCACTGAATTTTTTTTCGTCACGAATTTTGTTTACAAATTCCAGCGTAATTTCTTTCCCGTAAAGGTCATCCGAAAAATCGAAAATATTAACCTCAATGCTTCTGTTGTCGGCATTTTTATTAAAAGTCGGGCGGGTACCGATATTCAACATGCCTTTAAATTGTTTACCAATTGTATTCACCTTTACAGCATAAACTCCATAGCCCGGAATTATTTTGTATTTGTCAGAAGCCTCGATATTTGCAGTCGGGAAGCCCAGTTCTCTGCCCTGCCTTTTACCGCCAACCACCTTGCCATGCAGAGTAAAGTTGTAGCCAAGGTAGTCATTGGCTTTGCTGATGTTCCCATTTTCAAGCGCTGCCCTGATTTTGGTCGAACTAACCTTGTCTTCGTCAATCGATAAGGCATCCATCTTTTCAACCAGAAAATCATGACTCTCTGCACATCTTTTCAGATATTCGAAACCACCCTCCCGGTTTTTCCCAAATTTATGGTCGTAGCCTATCACCAGGCATTTGGTTTTTATTTTTTTTACTAAAATTTCCTGAACAAATTCAGTGTAAGTAAATTCTGAAAATTCTTTATTAAATGGATAAATTATCACGTGGTCGATGCCAAATTCCCTAAAAAGCTCAATTTTTTCTTCTTTGGTGGTTAATAACCGCAAATTGCTCTCATCAGGTGAAGTAATAATTCTGGGGTGTGGGTAGAACGTAAATATTACCGATTCACCGTTTAATTTTTTGGCAAGGTTTCTTAATTGCAAAATAACCAATTGATGGCCATTATGTATGCCATCGAAAGTTCCAATGGTTACCACAGGATTTTTAGCTCTGAAATGTTCCAGGTTATGATATACTTTCACTTCTGATCCTTTGAATAATGCAAAACAGATTATTTAACTACAAACCTATTGAAAATTTGCTCAACAGAAATCTCAGAGCCCTTTAAAATTTCATACAAGCTCTTAAAATATGTTATTTTCTGCGAATCTTATTTTCGGTGTACCCAAAATTATTAATTTTACGCCCTTTAATTTTACAGAATGACTTACAGAATTATATTTTTCATGGTTGCAACCCTGTTTATTATTAGTAGTTGCAAAAAAAATAATCAGTTTACAGTTAGTGGGAAAATAACACATGCTGAAGGTGAAACTATTTACCTTGAGGAGTTACTGACCTCCTCGAGAAAACCTGTTGGAGAAATAAAGATTAATAAAAAAGGTGAATTTAAATTTGAAGGCGCTACCGGGATACCTACTTATTATATTCTTAAACTCACCGATCAGAATTTTATTACGCTTCTTGTTGATTCTACTGAACATGTTGTGGTAGAGGCCGATGCTGCCAATTTTCACCGGGAGTACAATGTATCCGGCTCTATGGGTTCGGTTCAGGTAAAAGATCTGGATGCGAAATTAAAATCCACGCGTCATAAACTCGATTCGCTGCAATCGTTAAGTAATCTTTATAAAGGAAATCCTGATTACGACCAGATGCATCCAAAATGGTCGGAAGAGTATGATGAGATAGTTCAGGAGCAAATCGATTATTCTACCAATTTTGTGAAGAACAATCCATTTTCGATGGCTAGTGTTCTGGCATTATATCAGAAATTTAGCAACGAAGATGAATCGTATATTATTCGCGACCTGCAGGTAATGAGAACCGCTGCTTCGGCATTAAATTCAATTTATCCTGAATCGGAACAGGTTCAGGCGCTATATAACAACACACTTCAGTTTGTTCGTCAACAACAGGCTGCTAAAATGAAACAGTATATCGACGAACATGGCACCAATAGCCCCGATATTGTTTTACCAGACCAGAACGGGGAAGAGGTGACACTATCATCGTTAATGGGTAAGGTTGTTTTGCTCCAGTTTTGGGCTGCTGTCGACAGAGGTTCGCGAATTCAGAATCCGGTTTTGGTTGATGCATACAAAAAATACAAAAACAGGGGATTCGAAATTTACCAGGTGAGTGTTGATGAAAACAGGATTGAGTGGGTTGATGCCATCGATAAAGATAACCTGTCGTGGATTAATGTTGGCGACATGGAAGGCAGCAAACTTGCAGTTCAGGTTTATAATATTAAAAATATCCCGTATAATTATCTTTTAGATAAAGAAGGAGTAATAATTGCACAAAACCTTACCGGCCCGGCTTTGGATAAAGCACTTGCCAAGGTATTGAAATAAGAATTTTAATCTTTTAACATTGACAGAAAAGGGGAAAATATATTTTGTTTCCGATGTGCATTTAGGGGCACCGGCCCTGAATAATAACCGCGAACGCGAAATACTTTTTACCCAATGGCTCGACGAAATAAAAAACGATGTGGCAGAATTGTACCTCATGGGCGATATTTTCGACTTCTGGTACGAATATAAAAAAGTGGTTCCGCGTGGTTTTACACGTGTGCTTAGCCGCATTGCCGATTTAACAGATAATGGGGTTCCGGTTTATTTCTTCCCCGGCAACCACGACCTTTGGATATACGATTATCTGCCAGCTGAAACCGGCGTGATTGTTCACAGGAAAGAGATAGTGAAAGAGATTCGCGGAAAAAGATTCTTTCTTGCCCATGGCGACGGGCTCGATGCCGGCGACAGAGGATACATTTTCCTGAAAAAAATATTTACAAGTAAAACTCTACAATGGCTGTTTTCGAGGATTCATCCGAATGGTGCATTTTATCTTGCACATAAATGGTCAGAATCCAGTAGGTTATCAAAAGATGAAACAGACAGCGATTTTATGGTTAATAACGATGGAATGTATAAATTTGCCGCGGATTTTTTAAAAAAAGAACCGATCGATTATTTTATTATGGGGCACCGCCATCAAATGGCCGATGTTAAAATGGATGACAATACCCGGTTTATTTTGCTTGGAGACTGGATTAAATGTTTCTCGTATGGTGTTTTCGACGGCGAAGAATTTGAATTAAAAAAAATAAAGCAGAAAGTTTAGGAGAAGGATTGAATGGCAAAGGAAATTTATACACGGATAATAGGAACAGGAAGTTATATTCCACCTGTAATCGTAAAAAACAGTCATTTTTTGAACCACGAGTTTTACGAGTTGTCTAAGAAGAAGATTACCGATAAAACAAACGAGGAGATAATTCAGAAGTTTAAAGAGATTACTAATATCGAAGAAAGGCGTTATGTTGCTGAAGACCAGGTGACTTCAGATATTGCTGCATTGGCTATTAAAGATGCCTGTGAATCAGCGGGTATAACCACCGAAAGTCTCGATTTTATAATTATCGGGCATAACTTTGGCGATATTTATCACGGTAATGTACGTACCGATGCACTTCCGGGCCTTGCCAACAAGGTTAAAATGAAACTGAAGATCAAAAATCCATCTTGCATTTGTCACGATACTATTTCAGGTTGTCCGGGGTGGACACAAAGTATGATAATTGCCGATGCGTATATTAAAAGTGGTTTTATGAAACGGGGAGTGGTTGTTGGTGCCGATGTACTTTCCAGGATATCAGACCCGCACGATCGCGATTCAATGATTTATGCCGACGGTGCAGGAGCAACAATTGTAGAGGCCATTGAAAGCGAAGAACCAACCGGTATTCTGGCACATTCGAGCCGATCGGATTCGGTTAAATATGCTAATTTGTTAACTCTGGGAGAATCGAGTAATCCCGATTTTGAAGGAGATGAACTTTGGATTAAAATGGCCGGGCACAAACTGTATGTTTATGCCATTACTACGGTTCCGGGAGTGGTAAAAGACAGCATCGAAAAAGCAGGGCTCGAACTCAGCGATATTAAAAAGATATTTATTCACCAGGCCAACGAAAAAATGGATGAAGCCATTTTAGCAGGCGTATTTAAATTATATGGTGAAAAGGAAATTCCGGAAGGGATAATGCCAATGACAATCCGTGAATATGGCAACTCTTCAACCGGAACCGTTCCTGTACTTCTTGATACAGTGTTAAAAGGTAAAATGGAAGGGCAGGAAGTGAATGAAGGAGATTATACCATACTTGTTTCGGTGGGAGCCGGAATGAATATCAATTCGATTGTTTATAAGTGGTAAAATTGTTTTATTGAGATACTTTAAAACCGGTACTTTTAACTAAATTGTACCGGTTTTTTTTATACACTAAATTTACCCTGATGGAAATAATTTATCTAATCGTCGGCGTGGTAGCCGGTTTTATAATTGCTTATCTAATTTTTAAATTGAAAGGAAAATCATCAGATAATAAAATTCTGGAAGTTAGAAGCGAATTTGGCAAAACGCAGGCACAACTCGAGGAAAGAGTATCTAACCTTCAGTCAGAAAAAGAAAAGTTAACATCTGAACTGGATCAGGCTGTGAATCAAAATGAACAGCATCTGCAGCGGTTGGCGAAAGCCGAAGTCGAATTTACAACCCTTCGCGAAAAACTAGCTACACAAAAGCAGGAAGTTGAGGAATTACAAAAAAA
>JBDLJS010000024.1:0-41448 GCA_039714235.1 Bacteroidota bacterium
CTTTAATCTCCCTGCGCTGATAAAAGCTTAATCCCCCGTAAATTTTGTAGGGAATATTTATTTTTCTGAGAGCCTCTTCAAAAATACGCGACTGGGCATTGGTGCGATACAGAATTGCATAATCGAGGTTTTTGTAATGATCGCGCAATTGTGTTTGTGCAATTTCGCGGACTACCAAAAATCCCTCTTCGTTATCGGTTAAAGCTGAAATTATTTTTATTGGTTGCCCAACTTCTTTTTCAGAAAAAACGGTTTTTGGAATTTGCCTTTTGTTTTTGGCAATTATGCTGTTTGCAGCGTTTACAATGGTTTGCGTTGAACGGTAATTTTGTTCGAGCCTGAATAGTTTGTGCCCGGGATAGTCGTTTTTAAAGTTGAGAATATTTTCGATTCTGGCCCCACGGAATGAATAGATACTCTGGGCATCGTCGCCAACCACGCAAATGTTGTTATGAACGGCAGCCAGCTTTTTTATAATAAGGTATTGCGCATAGTTTGTATCCTGGTACTCGTCAACCAAAACATACCCAAACCGTTCCTGGTATTTTGCCAGAATTTCAGGATGGTCGCGAAACAACATGTTTGTTTTCAGCAACAGATCGTCAAAATCCATTGCTCCAGATAAAAAGCATCGTTTAGCGTACTCTTTATATATTTCTGAAATGGCCGGCATGCGCATGTTTTTATCAATACCCTTAATTTCAGGATTGTTGGCATACGCAATTGGTGTTATCAGGTTATTTTTCGCCATCGATATTCTGCCGGCAACTACGCCAGGTTTATAGGTTTTATCGTCGAGCTGGAGATTTTTGATAATGGTTTTTATCAGGCTTTTGCTGTCGGCGCTGTCGTAAATGGTGTAGTTCGACGGGTAGCCTATTGTTTCGTGTTCGGTGCGCAGTATCCTTGCAAAAATACTGTGGAAGGTTCCCATCCAGAGGTAGCGTGCCACATTTTCGCCTGCCACTACGGCAATTCTCTCTTTCATTTCGCGGGCTGCCTTGTTTGTAAAAGTAAGCGCCAATATGCTCGACGGCCGTGCACCCTGTTTCAGTAAATGAGCAATGCGGTAGGTTAACACACGGGTTTTCCCCGAACCGGCACCGGCTATAATCAACGATGGCCCTTCGGTTTGTAAAACCGCATTCTTTTGGGCTTTATTAAGTTCTGCTAGATAATCGAACACGTTTTGTCTTTTTCAAAGTAAAACGACAAAAGTAAGAAGGAAAATGAAAAGGCAAAAGGCAAAAGGTAAAAGGTAAAACGTAAAAAATTGGGGCATAAACAAATATTTAAGCTTCATATTTCTTTTGGCAGCGTTTGTACAAATATACAAGCCTCCAGTTTTTGTCCGGACGAGATTTGTACAAACGTACAAAGCACCACTTTTTTATCGGGCAGCGTTTGAACATATGTATAAGCCTTCACTTTTTGTTGGCTGGTGTTTGTACGTACGTACACGGCTCTGTTTTTATTTTTGTGAGTTTAGAACATACATTAGCAGAATTATATTTATTTTTAAGAGATATAAACCAGGAACAACTATTAAAGAAGTAAAGAATCTCTTGCAAAAATTAAGAGCCCGTTAAACCGGATATTAAATATTAAAACGTGGATTAACAGCAACTTAACAGAGATGAAGATAATAAAGAATAAATCAACTATTGATATACACATACGTTGTGCGTCATGCAAAAAAAGACAACCTGAATTCAAATAAATTCTTAGACCAACTGAAAGTAAAGAAACTATGAACAACGAAATTCGAATCATAGACCTTACACCGGAAAACATTGCGGATTATGGTGTATGTGGATACAAAGATGTAGCGAAACACAAAGAATTACGAAATAAAATAGAGTGGTTTAAAGAATATTATCCAAAAGGACTTAGGATAAAAGTCCTCTTATCGGAAAAAGGCGGTTATCAGGGAATGCTTGAATACCTTCCAGGAAAGTTTGCTCACCGCCCGGTTAATGCAGATGGTTACATGTTCATACATTGCATCTTTGTTGGATTTAATAAAGATTTTAAGGGAAAAGGTTACGCGTCTGCCTTAATTGACGAATGTATAAAAGATGCTAAAATGAAAAAGATGCTGGGAGTTTCTGTAGTAACAAGAAAGGGTGCATTTATGACTGATAATAAAATATTCTTAAAGAAAGGGTTTGGAATTGTGGATAAAACCAAACCTGACTTTGATTTATTGGCCTTTAAGTTTGATAAAGAATCAACAAACCCAAGTTTTAAATCCGATATACTTGACAATCTAAAAGATTATAAAAGCGGATTGACTATAATACGCTCTGCACAATGTCCATATACAGAGAAAAATGTTAATGCTATTATAGACTCAGCAGAAAGGAAATATAAGCTAACAACGAATCTGATTGATTTGAAAGATTCGGAATCTGCTCAGAAAACACCATGTGCTTTCGGAACATTTTGTATAATCTATAACGGAAAAGTTATTAGCCATCATCCAATAAGCAATAAACGATTTGAGAATATAATGACAAAGGTGGTAATTAATTCACAAGAATAAGCAATCAGAGAACGGAAGAAAAAAGCACGGCAATCGGTGGCCGGAAAAAGGGTTGGAAGGTTTTTGTAAATAATACTTTAGATTTGAGATTGTCAATATTGTAGAACAATGAGCCGGAAATACAAATTTCATAATATTGATGGGGTTTATTTTGTTTCGTTTGCTGTGCGAAGTTGGGTAGATTATGCCGGGGTCCACGGATTGTTGGATGTTATTGTTATTAAATAGTATTGTTTTCAACAATGGCACTGATTGCTCCGAAGGAATCGCTACGCGACAAATCAGCGCCAGCGAAGGATGAAGAAATATCCGGGAGAATCCGGCATTGTTATTTCAAAGCTTATGAATGTTTTGCTGATATATCCTGAAAGCCCGGCCACATTCTTTAGCTTTAAACATGCACTTAAATTTATTTCGAAAAAGGCTGTAGAACCACCACTTGGATTGTTAACGGTGTCGGCCATGTTGCCAAAGCACTGGCAAAAAAAGCTGGTCGATTTGAATGTTACCAGTCTGGATACTGATGATTTTAATTGGGCCGATTATATTTTTATAAGTGCAATGATAATTCAGAAAGACTCGGTAAGGGAAATAGTAAAGCAGGCGAAAAGTTATAACGTAAGAATTGTTGCAGGCGGGCCTCTGTTTACTCATGAAACTGAGAATTATCCTGGAGTTCATCATTTTGTTTTAAACGAAGCAGAAATTACATTACCACTGTTTTTGGCCGATTTGGAAAATGGAAATCCAAAAAGAATCTACAAAACCGAAAAATTTGCAGATATTTCAACTATGCCCGTCCCTGAATTTCATTTATTGAATAAAAAGGCTTATGCATCAATGAGTATCCAAATTTCGCGTGGATGCCCTTTTAAATGTGAGTTTTGTGAAATTCCAATAATTCACGGAAACAAGGTTAGGATAAAAAGCAAGGAACAGGTTATTCAGGAACTGGATGCAATATTACAATTTGGTTGGAAGGGAACTGTATCGATTGTTGACGATAATTTCATCGGAGACAAACGATATGTTAAAACAGAATTACTTCCGGCAATTATTAACTGGATGCAGAATCATAAATACCCTTTTGTTTTTAATGTCCAGACTTCAGCAAATATTGCCGATGATAAAGAGCTTATGTCTCTCATGGTTCAGGCCGGAATACAATCTACATTTATCGGAATTGAAACGCTTTCTGAAGAGTCGCTTCAAACGAGCAAAAAAGTCCAAAACAGGAACCGGGATATGCTGCTTTCGGTTATAAAAATACAAAAAGCAGGATTGCTGGTTTCCGGAGGATTTATTGTCGGTTTTGACTCCGACACACCTGAGGTTTTTAAGCAAATTACCGGTTTTATTCAACAAAGTGGTATTGTTTGGGCAATGGTTGGAATGTTAAATGCTCCTAAAAATACGAAGTTATATCGCCGGTTAAAAAAGGAAAACAGGCTGACCAGCGATATGACCGGAAACAACACGGATTACTCCCTTAATTTTATACCAAATATGGATTTGAATTTATTAATGGATGGGTATAATTCAATTGTTCATGATATTTACTCTGATCGATCCTATTATAAAAGGTTACGCCAGATGATGATAAATTACCAACCAGTAAATTACGGGAAAATACAAATTGACCATTACTACTTTATGGGCTTTATTAAATCCATTTATTATTTAGGAATCAGAAATAGAGGACAAATTGAATACTGGAAATTTCTTTATTGGACTATCATAAAAAAGCGCCGTCTGTTTTTACATGGAATAATGTTTGCCATTTGTGGTTATCATTTCAGAAAAATTTATGGGATTAATTTTATTAAACCACGCAATTAAATAAAAATTATACGTTAATATTGTAGCTCAAAGTACAATGTTTTATGAATAGAACTCTTTATTTATTACTGATTCTGCTACTTTTTTCAACGGCATTAAAAGCACAAATATCTGCACCAGGCTCTTCGGCTTCCGATAAAACTTTTTACCCGGTGTATGCCGAAACCGACAGCATTTTTATTTTTTGTACCACCGATTCACTGGCCGAAGTTGCAGCATTGTCGGTATCGACACAACTGGAGGGCACAAAAACATTTCTCTGGGAAAAATACAATGATCAGTCAGCAGTTTTCGAATTCTATTTTCAGGAGAGTTCTGATGGTGCAACCTCAGCAATAAATGATTTGGCCAACGGAGGTTACCGGGTAACAATAACACAGGGCGCAAACACAGAAATTTACCGCGCATGGGTTTTTAACAACTGGACAGATGCCAGCGGTTATGTTTCCGATTCGAACTGTGAAACGTTTAACCTGAACGGTGAATTTAAAAGTGCGGTTCTGTTCTATTACGATTTATCTGATAACACAGAAGTCTCTCTGAATAAAAATATACAGGTTGAATGGCTTGACGGTGAAGCAAAAATTGCTTCCACTTTAAATCCGCAGATTTATAATCCGCCGACAAAAAATACCGATTACACATTTCGTGTTTACGACCGGTTTGAATGCGATGGAGTTTTCGACGTAACTTACGAATCGATAGTTACTAAAGCGGTATTTACTGCCGACCCAATGAATGGAGAGGCCCCGCTTGATGTTACTTTTAACAACCTTTCGGAAAACGGCACACCCGGGCATTTCGAATGGATCTTATACCGCGATTTGAATGAAATTAAAATTGAATCGCAGGACGCTACCGAACCTGTTGACAGTATTTTACTAGTTGCTTACGACGATGCACCGTTTTACACCTATGAATTCTCTGGCATGTACATGGTGAAGCTGATATCGAAAAAAGTATCAGAATATTTCACCTGTGTCGATACCGTTTCGCTCGAGGATTATATAATTGTAGACACTTCGTTTGTGGCTGTACCCAATGTTTTTACGCCCAATGGCGATGGAACCAACGATAATTTTGTGGTAAAATTCTGGTCGATGAAAAGTATTGAAATTTCGATATTTAACCGTTGGGGAAAAAGAATTCATTTCTGGAAAAGCGGCGATGTGAGAGGATTTGAAGGAACGTGGTCGGAAACAGTGTGGGACGGCCGGTTAATGGGCGGAAAATATGCCAGTCCGGGAGTTTATTACTACAATGTGGTTGGCGAAGGCCGCGACGATAAAACACGAAGGGCTCACGGATTTTTCCATCTGTTCAGGGGGAAAGATTGAATTGATGATTGATTAATTCCTCCAAATCTGAACAGTTATCCTTTTCAATATCAATAATTTTTTTGGGACTTAAATTGAAGTGTTTGATTACCTCTTTAATTACTTCTTTTCGAACCGATAACAGGAAATAACCTTTGTGGTTTTTTACTACGTGTTTTAAATGTGTCGACCAGCCATTACCTTCGAGTTCCAGTTTGCCAACTTCATCAACAATTACGATTTGAGAAGAATCTCGTTGAAGTGCCATTTCCCCAGCCTTTAATCCTTCGGGGTAAATAAAATAGCGACCAATTTTATTTTGTGAGCCGTTGCCACTGGTCCTCAACAGTTTTTTTGTTTGCCTGGTCGAAATATCAACTATGTCGTATCCGATTGCCTTATTTTTTCTCATTACCCTTGAAGAATAAAATCCAGAAACAGTTATGTTTTGCTTTTGTAATTTTTCTGCCAGGTTTTTAATGCAGGTGGTTTTTCCGGAGCCGATATCTCCTGTTATTATCAGAACATTTGGTGTAGAAGCCTGCCGGTTTTTAATTTCGTTTATCCGGAAATCGGCAAAAGCCATTATTTGCTGGATAAACAAAGCTGGTTTTTTCGAAATTGTTTTTAAATCAGGCGTTTGGGCAATCATTGTTGGCAGGCTCTCTAACGACAGCTCAAGAGCAATTGGAAGTTGCCTGAAATAACTTTTACTAAGACTGTTTCTGATTACCGGGTTATATAATTCGGTTCCCAAAACTGTAAAACCCATAATCAGGATTATTGCCCTGAGGTTCATTTCAACTCCGATTAAAACGGCATCGAAAGTTGAAATAGAATCGGACTGCAAACGGGTGAGAACAAAGGCTGTAACCATTGTAATTACAACAAAAAATATCCAGAGTTTCGGGCGAACCAGTTGTCGGAGTGCCCGTTTATAGCGAAGTGCCCAGGTTATGGCAATGGCTGCAACCAAAGCCACCCAGATTCCGAAATGTATCCTGCCTATCATAATTAAAGCTCCAGCCATGAAAATTATATTTGCGGTCAGCCAGATAAACGAATAATTAAAATTGTTGATTCTTGTTCTTCCCGGAAATGATGAATCGTTTTGTCTGTTCTCCGGTTGAAACTGAATTGGATTATTCGTCATTTTTCTTCCGGTACGGATTCCAATCAGGGCTGATGTTGTTCCGAACAGGGCATAAATTAATAGCAGTACAAAAAGCGGTGCCCACACAGCATCGAAATTAAGTCCAAGTTGCCTTTCGGCGTATTGCATCAGGTTGGTATAAACTTCAACAATATTAAAACCATAAAAAATTATGAAATTAAAAACTTTTTGAACCAGATTCCACGACATGGCAAGGATTGATCCCAGTATAAAACCAGGGATGGTTCTCCCCAGAAGCCGTGTTGAAACTTCGAGTAAAATCGCTTCACTTAAAATAGCTACCATTGGCCCAAAAATTACTGCGCTGGGCGACATGGTTTTCAGTAAGGCACAAATTAATCCGGCACGCCAGAAAAGCCCTTTGTCTTTCCATTTATAAGTGGCTGAGATTAAAATTACGAGTGCAATTGCAGTTAAAATATTTCCGCTGAACGGTACCCTGAGGTTATGCAGGAAACTTCCCAACACAATTTCGGAGGCAGCCCAGATTGTTCCCAAAACTGAGGCTTTTATCCATTTGTCATCAAGTTTTTTAACACCGTTCATATCTGAATGAATTGTTCAACGAATTTTATTGTAAAAAAAACGAAACATTCAGAATAAACAAATTTTAAACCACTGAAATTAATTCATTCCCTTAATCAGAATCGAATCGCATTGTGCGGCTTTTAACCGGTATTTTAGAATCTCCTGGTATTCTGCGGAGCAATACCATGCTTTAAACTTATCCTTGTCTGGAAATTCTATAACCACTATCCGCGATTCGTCCCAAATACCTTCAAGGCACATGGGTGAGTCGTCAACTGCAAGGTAAGTACCGTTATAGTTTTGAAAAATTTTATCGGCAGAATCAACGTATTTTTGATAAGCTGCTTTGTCTTCTACCTGGATTTGGGCTATAAAATATACGCTCATAGTTAATAAATATGGGATTTTATTACGCTCTTGTTTAACTCTGATTGGCTTCTGTTACTTCAATATTGTCTTTTGGTAACACATTATATGCTTCGCCAAACTGCGCCAGGAATTCGATGCTGAATGCCCTGAAAGTGTAGCCTACCGGAAGCAGAATCACGGCGCCGATATACGGAATTGCAATCAATAACAACCCAATGCAGCAGGTAATCAGAGCAAAAAAGATTACTGCTATGGCTACCCCTATTCCCAGAATAAAAATGAACAGGCCGTATAAAACGAAAGAGAAGAATTTTCTGCCAAATAAAGCAAGGAATTTACCCCAGCCACGAATAACTCCAACACGGTGTTTATACATGATGGGCACCACAAAATCTTTCAGGAAAAGCGAAATGTATCCGAAAACAATAGTATATCCCAACAGTATTAAAATGAGGTAAGCTACCGACCAGAAAACAGCAATGTTGGGATAATCGCCATAATAAAGTTCTTTTGCTGTAATAAAACAATAAACCAAAAAGAGCATAAAAGCAGCAAAGGCAATCCAGCCATAGAAAAAATTAAATATAAAAAGGGAATTACCCTCTTTTTTGTATTCGTGCCACGGGAGGCTGATATCAGCTTTGTCGAGCGCAACATTGTGCAGGAACATAAATTTTCCTCTCGAACTTACCCATACTAAAACTGTAATTATAACAAATAGAAAAATGAGGCCGATAATTATCATGTTCGACCATAGCGGATGGTCCACCAGCCACTCCCATGCTGTTTGCGGAAAGTCGAAAAATTCGTTCCAGTCGTTATAGTCGCTGTTGGTACTTTTACCACCGCTACCACCATGGCAGTCGGTTAGCCCGGCAAGCCAGGCAGTAAATCCAACACGAAACCATTTTGTAATATCAAACGGCTGAAACAAGGCTTTTTTCATACGGTTCCAACCCAAAGAAAGCGGACGGCTGTAGCTGATACTCATTTTAGTAGTTTTTGGTTTACTGCAAGTTAGGGCAACCGGTCGAACAAATCAAATACTTTTGTCAATTATTCTGGAATATGTCTGTTTTTAAATTCCAAGCATACTAAAGGAGGTAATATTGCTTTTTGATTCGTAATTTTCTATTCAGATTAGAATATCTATCTTTGTCCGGCGCTATGGACAGATAATTGGATTTGAAAGAATTAATTTTAGAATCCTCCCTTTATTCTATACATTAGGATTTTCCAATGCGATATAAAGTAATTTTGAAATAAATTGAGAACAACAAAGTTATTTTTTGTTCGTCAATTGAATATTTGAATTTTAAAAAATGAAGAAATTTACCTTACTTTTAGTTTTATTGGTTTCTCTTTCAGTATTTTCTTTTGCTAAAAAAGATTTAAATGCCTGGAAAAATGAGAATAGCCTGGAAAAACAATATGAAGTTTTTAAAACTAATCTCAACTTTTGGAACGGTTCGTATTTTATGAAACCAATACAAATGGATGAGTTTTACAGGGCTTTAACCGATTCGGTTGCTGCGCTGGAAAATATTGTTAGCAATAATCAAAACCAGATTTCCTTGCTTCAGGAAGAATTGACTGCACAAACAGCTGAAACAAATCAAATACAGCAAAAACTGGATGATAGTATAAAACACCAAAATGCCGTTGGCGTGTTTGGTCTTCAACTTCATAAAAGTTTTTATACCGCAATAATATCTTCAATTATTTTAGGTTTGCTGGTAGTTTTGACCATTGTATTTGTAATGTTCAGACGCAGCAACATGGTAACCATTCGAACAAAAAAGGATTACGATGAATTGAAGGAAGAATTTGAAACCCACAAAAAGAATTCGTTGGAGCGTTATACCAAAATAAATATGGAGCTGCACAAAACAAGGCTGGAGTTTAATAAGAGGTAGCTAATAGCTAGTGTCAAGTCAAGCATAATCTGTCACCCCAAACCTTGTTCTTTTTCGGTTTTGCTTCATTATAAAAAGATTCACGTAGCTACGGCTATGCTTACTTTTTCTAATTTTACAAAACACAAAAAATAACTGCGGCTTAACCGATATCTTACACATGACTTGACACTAGATAATATTGAAATAATTGAATATAAAAAGTCCCGGACAATTGGCCGGGACTTTTATTTTAGTTTATAGTAAAATGGATTAGAAAATAGTCTATTCTTCTTCCTGTTCCTTTTCGTAAGCTTTCAGCAGTTCGTCCTGTACATCGGCAGGAACTTTTTCATATCCGTCGTATACCATGCTAAATACACCGCGTCCACCGGTAATTGAGCTCAGCGAAGTAGTATACTTATTCATCTCTTTCAACGGTACTTTTGCGGTAATTTTTTCGAGCCCTTTTTCAGAACCCATACCCATAATCATGGCTCGGCGTCCCTGCAGGTCACTCATGGCATCACCCATTCTGTCTGATGGCACCCATACATCAAGGTCGTAAATTGGCTCCAGGATTTTAGCACCTGCATTTTTAAATGCCATGCTGAATGCGTTACGCCCGGCCAGTTTAAACGAGATTTCGTTAGAGTCAACCGGGTGCATTTTACCATCGTAAATATAAACGCGGATGTCACGGGCATAAGAACCGGTAAGTGGGCCTTCGTCCATTTTTTCCATAATTCCTTTCAGAATTGCCGGAAGGAAACGGGCATCGATAGAACCACCTACAATACAGTTGCAGAAAATTAATTTTCCACCCCATGGTAATTCATGTTCTTCAACGGCACGAACTGAGAGTTTTTGCTCTTTATCACCAAATTTAAACATTTTCTTTGGTTCAGTTCCTTCTTCAAAAGGTTCAATAATCATATGAACTTCACCAAACTGTCCGGCACCGCCCGATTGTTTTTTATGACGGTAATCAGCCTGGGCAGACCTGGTAATGGTTTCGCGGTATGGAATCTTAGGTTGAATATAATTTACATCTATTTTATGAATGATGTCGAAATACCATTTTAAAACATTAAGATGATATTCGCCCTGGCCATGAACCAACAACTGTTTTAATTCTTTTGAATACTCAATAATATAAGTTGGATCTTCATATTTAATCTTGTTCAATACTTCTCCAACTTTCTCATCGTCAGAATCATTCTCCGCTTTAACGGCAACTGTATGCCTTGAAGTTGGGAATTCGATTTCTGCAAATTTAGTTCCTGCTTCTTTCAAGCTTAAAGTTTGATTATATTTTGTGTCTTTTAATTTTACAGTACATCCAAGGTCTCCGGCAACCAGTTCATCTACTTTTTCGCGGTTTTTCCCTGCCGAAACAAATACCTGCGACAAACGCTCTTTATTTCCACTGGATGCATTAACTAAATCCATCCCCTCACTTATTTTACCCGACATTACCTTAAAATAAGTAATCTCGCCAACATGAGGTTCAACAGATGTTTTAAAGACGAATAAACTTGGTGGCTCCGATTCGTTCATTTTTACTTCCTTGCCACTTACAATCGGACACATTGCCTTTTCGTCAGGAGAAGGAGAGATGTTAGTAATAAACTCGAGTAAACGTCCAACACCTATATTTTTTCTTGCTCCTGTACAGAATACAGGGTAAAGATCGCGTTGTAACATTCCCAGTTTCATACCTTGACGCATTTCGTCTTCGGTAAGCGTACCTTTATCGAAGTACAGTTCCATTAATGCCTCTTCGTTCTCGGCAGCCATTTCAACCAATTCATTGTGCAATTCGTTTGCTTTATCTAGTTCCGATTCCGGAATATCAGTAACTTCAGGTTTCCCGCCATTTTTTCCGTACTTATACATTTTCATTTTAAGTACGTCGATAATAGCTGAAAAACTTGATCCTGCATCAACAGGATACTGAACAACGGTAACTTTATTTCCAAAAGATGTTTTGCATTGTTCAAGTGCTGAATCGAAATTTGAATTGTCGTGATCCAGTTGATTGAAGACAAAAACCAATGGGGTATTGGCTTTTTCTGCATGACGTGCCGCAGCTTCAGTTCCGGCCTCAACACCGTTTGACGCGTTTATCGTTAAAAGCCCAAGGGCTGTAACACTTAGCGATGAAACTACACTCCCGCAAAGGTCATCCATTCCTGGTGTATCCAGAATGTTTATTTTCTTTCCGTTATACTCGGTGTATAACATTGTTGAAAGAACAGAATTCTCATAATCCTGTTCAATTTGATTATAATCAGATACTGTGTTTTTTGAAGAAACTTCTCCTCTGCGTTTTATAACTCCACCCTCAAACAGCATGGCTTCTGCAAGGGTGGTTTTCCCACTGCCGGCATTACCTATTAAAGCAATGTTCCGGATTTGATCAGTTTTATAAACTTTCATTTTATATATGTTTTAGAATTGTTTACTCCCCTTATTTCGTATGAAGTTTTAAAAAAAGGTCACCAAAAATAGTAATATTTTATTAACAATCAAGCGTGTAAAAACAGGTTAAACTAATATAAAAATGGCCAATATCCTGGAGTGTGGTCTAAGTTTCTGAATAGCAGAATATTAGTTGTGGCACGGGCTGAAAAGTTTTTAACTTAAATGATTATAAATAAGGAGTTTAAAACATAATATATATTGAATCAAACTTTATTATTTGAATGAGCCGTTAATTAAATGTAACGCGTGAGTTTTTTGATACAAAGACTTGTTTGTCCTCTCGTTTTTGTTTTAGTTTGATTGTTAAGGAAATAATAAATGGTCTGCACTCGTTAGGTAGTTAAAAATTATGAACAGAACCAGACTCTGCTGCCGCGTTTTTCCAATTGTAATAATTATCATTTCAGTATTAATTGCTGCAAGTATTTGGTATTTCGATGAAGGTGTCCATCAACTTACATTTCTTACTGACAGAAACGAGTTTGTTAATTTTCTGGGATGGGTTTTATTTATTGCCATTATCCCAATCGGGTTGTTTTATTATTTTAATGATAAGGAAAAATACCAGGCAAAATCCAGGCAGATAGCTTTACTTGGATTTTTACCTGCAATTATATTGTTAGTTCTTCTTATCATATAGTTCATAACTCCGGATTTTGAATATATCATTAGCCAAAATTTTTTCTATCTTTCGATTCAAAACTTAACTATGACAAAATTCCCGTTTTATCAACAGTTTGATGCCATGGATTGCGGCCCCAGTTGTCTGCGAATGGTAGCCAAATATTACGGGAAACATTATACCACAGAGTCACTCCGCGAAAAATCGTACATCACCCGCGAAGGGGTTTCGTTACTTGGCATCAGCGATGCGGCAGAAGCCATTGGAATGCGATCGATTGGTGTAAAAATTACTTTCGAACAATTAAAAAAGGAAGCTCCGCTGCCATGTGTTGTACATTGGGGACAAGAGCATTTTGTTGTAGTATACAAATTTCAAAAAGACAAAATTTATGTTGCCGATCCTGCTTTTGGGAGGTTAGAGTACAACGAAAAGGAATTCAAAGAAAACTGGCTTTCAACAGTAGCACAAGGCGAAGAGAAAGGAATTTGTCTGCTGCTGCAGCCAACACCGGAGTTTTACCAGGAGGCCGATGAGAAAGTAAGCCGGACCGGATTCAGATTTATATTTAATTATCTGAAACCATACCGGAAACTGGTAATTCAGTTATTGCTAGGTTTTTTTCTGGGAAGCCTTATTCAACTGATTTTACCATTTCTTACCCAAAGCGTGGTTGATATTGGTATCAATAATCAGGATATAGGTTTTATTTACCTTGTTTTGCTGGCACAGTTGGTTTTATTTATCAGTCGTATGTCGGTTGAATTTATTCGCTCGTGGATTTTACTTCACATAAGTACGCGAATTAATATTTCAATTATTTCAGATTTCTTAATCAAACTGATGAAACTTCCTCTCGGCTTTTTCGATTCGAAAATGATTGGCGATATTTTGCAGCGAATTGAAGACCATGGAAGGATAGAACGCTTTTTAACGGCCCAGTCAATCGGGATACTGTTTTCGGTATTTAGTTTGGTGGTATTTGCCATTGTTCTTGCCATTTACAGCTGGAAAATATTCCTGATTTTTCTAATCGGTTCAGCCCTCTATTTTGTATGGGTTTATATTTTTATGAAACGGCGCAGAGAACTGGATTACAAACGGTTTACCAAACTTTCGGAAAACCAGAGTAAGCTAATCCAGATTATTAACGGTATGCAGGAAATAAAACTGAACAACTATGAAAAGGAAAAACGATGGGAGTGGGAGCGTGTTCAGGCAGGGCTGTTTAAAGTAAGTGTAAAAAGTTTGTCGTTGCAGCAATACCAGGAAGCCGGTTCGGTATTTATTAATGAAACCAAAAACATATTAATAATTATTATAGCGGCAACTGCGGTTGTAAACGGAGAACTTACCCTGGGTATGATGCTGGCCATACAATATATAATAGGTCAGCTGAATAGTCCGCTTCGTCAGCTAATCCAATTTATGCACAACGCTCAGGATGCAAAAATAAGCCTTGAGCGTTTGGCCGAAATTCATGATAAAAAAGATGAAAGTGAATTTAATGCAGCCAATGTAAAAATGCTTCCTGAAAAGAAAACAATTTCTGTTTCCAATCTTGTATTTCAATACGAAGGTCCAAGGTCGCCTAAAGTTTTAAATAATATCAGCCTCAATATTCCTGAAAATAAAACCACGGCAATAGTTGGGGTAAGCGGCAGTGGAAAAACAACACTTATTAAATTGCTGCTTGGTTTCTATCCACCCGGCGATGGCGATATAAAAATAGGGGGTACCAGGTTGGCAAATTTTTCCCCAAAAATGTGGCGTGACAACTGTGGGGTTGTTATGCAGGACGGTTTTATTTTTTCCGACAGCATTGCCAAAAATATTGTTGTAACCGACGAGGTTATCAACGAACAACAGTTGCTTCATGCGGTTAAAATGGCTAATATTCAGGATTATATCGAGTCGCTTCCGCTTAGTTATAACACAAAAATTGGCCAGGAAGGAGTTGGATTAAGCCAGGGGCAGAAACAACGGATATTGATTGCAAGGGCAATTTATAAATCGCCCGAATACCTGTTTTTCGATGAGGCAACCAATGCACTCGATGCCAACAATGAAAAACTGATAATGGAAAACATGGAAGAGTTTTCGAAAGGAAAAACAGTTGTAGTTGTTGCACACCGGTTAAGCACAGTTAAAAATGCCGATCAGATTATTGTTCTCGATACCGGAGCAATTGTAGAGCAAGGCAAGCATGAAGATCTTATTGCAAAAAAAGGTAAGTATTACGAATTAGTAAGAAATCAATTGGAACTGGGTAATTAGTAACCAATGGCAGACGACAAAAAAATAGAAATTCGTTCTGGCGAAGTGCAGGAAATACTTGGCGGTGTCCCGTCGTGGCTGGTGCGTTACGGAATTTTGGTTTTTGTGGCCATATTTATCCTGATAATAATTTTTAGTTTCGTTTTTAATTATCCCGATATTTTGCGTTCGAAAATTGTGGTTACCACCGAAAACCCGCCAGCAACTTTGGTGGCCAGGGCTACAGGTAAAATCGATAGACTTTTTGTCAGCGATAAAGACAAAGTAACGGCAGGTCAGATTGTTGCATTAATTGAAAATCCGGCGAATTATAAAGACGTTTTACAATTGGAAGCATTAATCGATTCCGTTCAGCCTGCTTTCGATACATTGAATTTTGCGGAACATACAAATTTTAATAAAAGTTTACAACTGGGATCTATACAGGAGATATATTCTTTGTTTCTTTCGAAATATGAGGAGTTAAAAGAGTTTAACCAACGAAACTACTATACGTTAAAAGAAGATTCGTATAAAGAGCAGCTGAAAAATGCAAATATTTTATACGACAGGCTTTGGGAACAAAAAGTAGCGATAGATAAAGAATACCAGATTAAACAAAGAAATTATGAACGTCAGAAAAAACTTGTGGCAGGGGAGGTTTCTTCAACTGTTGAGCTTGAAAAAGCGGAATCGGAAATGTTATCCAAAAAATCGGAGCTGGATGGCATACGTTCCGGGTTGGCACAAAAGCAAATCGATATCGGGGAGCTTAATCAGAAAATTATTGAAAACGACAAAGAATTTCATGACAATAAGGTTCAGTACGAAAGTGCTGTGTTGGAAGCATTCAATAATATGAAAAGCAAAGTGAGCAATTGGGAGCTTACCTATTTAATCCGGTCGCCAATAGAAGGCACTGTTTCGTTTAATAAATTTTATGCTGAAAATCAGAACATTACAGAAGGCGACAGAGCATTTAATATTGTCCCTGATGATTTGGGTGAAATTATAGGCAAGGTTGAACTGCCGGTACGGGGCTCAGGCAAAGTAAAAGAGGATTTAGATATAAATGTAAAGTTCGATAATTATCCATATATGGAATTTGGTCTGGTACGCGGAAAAGTAAAAAGCGTTTCGCTGGTTCCGGAAGATAGTTTTTATATGGTAGAAGTTGAATTCCCCAACGGTTTGGTTACAAATTATAATAATAATCTCGAGATGCAGAGCCAGTTAATGGGACAAGCCGAAATTATTACCGAAGATTTACGTTTGGTTCAACGCTTCTTCAATCCGCTAAAAGCACTTTGGAAAGAAAGGGTAAACAGGTAATTTTTAGTTGGCAGTCGCAGGTAGGAAAGTCGCATTCTCAATAAATCACTACCAATCTCGTTTTCAACTTCCAACTTCGTACTTCCCTCTTCCCACTTCAAACTTCTCTCCCTCAACTTCTTCCAATCTTAATTTTTTTTAAAAAAAGGTTAAAACTTATTGCAGTTTCATTAAAATTTGTACTTTTGCGAGCCGTTTTTAGGGGGAAAGTATGCTTTTTCCTCCCGAAACGATTGATTTTTAAGGATTTTTGCATACTTTTGCAGTCCATTTTGAGAAATGATTATTAACTATATAAAAAACAGGTAGTTATGCCAACTATTTCACAGTTAGTTAGAAAAGGAAGACAACGTAAAGTGGAGAAAAGTAAATCTCCGGCTTTAGATTCATGCCCACAACGTCGTGGAGTATGTGTTCGTGTTTACACAACTACGCCTAAAAAACCTAACTCGGCAATGCGTAAAGTTGCAAGGGTAAGGTTAACGAATGGTAAAGAGGTGAATGCTTACATTCCTGGTGAAGGTCACAACTTACAAGAACACTCGATTGTGCTTGTTCGTGGTGGTAGAATTAAAGACCTTCCGGGTGTACGTTATCACTTAATTCGTGGTGCACTCGATACCGCAGGTGTTGAAGGACGTACGCAACGTCGTTCGAAGTATGGTGCTAAAAAACCGAAATAATTAAAATTAAAAAAAAGTAGTTAACAACGTTATTTGCAGTGGTTTGGTTGAGTAAGTAATTCTCTTAAAATGTCTTCCGGAGAAGAGCTGAAGACCGCCTTAGGGCAACCAATTTAGATAACACTAAAAAGTTTTAAAATGAGAAAGTCGAAACCAAAGAAGAGGATTTTGTTACCGGACCCAAAATTTAACGATTTATTGGTAACCCGGTTTGTAAACGACCTTATGGTGGATGGAAAAAAATCAGTAGCCTACACTGTCTTTTACCAGGCAATTGAAATGGTAGAAAAACGTGTAAAAGATACTGAAATGTCACCTCTTGATGTTTGGAAAAAAGCATTGGAAAATATTACACCGGCAGTTGAAGTAAAAAGTCGCCGTGTTGGTGGTGCAACTTTTCAAGTGCCAATGGAGGTAAGGCCGGAAAGAAAGCAATCAATTAGTATTAAAAACATGATTTTGTTTGCACGTAAGCGTTCTGGAAAATCTATGGCCGATAAACTATCTGCAGAAATTGTTGCTGCATTCAATGAAGAGGGTGGAGCTTTCAAGAAGAAGGAAGATACTCACAGAATGGCTGAAGCAAACCGTGCATTCGCACATTTTAGATTTTAGTTTAGTAATAGTTTAGTTTTAGTAAAATAGGGAATAGAGAAAATTGGTTTAAAAATGGCTAAACAAGATCTGAAAAATACAAGGAATATTGGTATCATGGCGCACATCGACGCCGGAAAAACCACTGTAACAGAGCGTGTTCTGTTTTACACTGGGTTAACTCACCGTATTGGTGAGGTGCACGATGGTGCTGCAACCATGGACTGGATGGAGCAGGAGCAGGAAAGAGGTATTACAATTACCTCAGCTGCAACTACTACTTTCTGGAACCATAAAGGTGTTGAGCATAAAATTAATATTATAGATACTCCCGGACACGTTGACTTTACCGTTGAGGTAGAGCGTTCGTTAAGGGTGCTTGATGGTACTGTTGCACTTTTTTGTGCAGTAGGCGGTGTTGAAGCCCAATCGGAAACTGTATGGCGCCAGGCCGAAAAATACGGTGTTCCACGAATTGCGTTTGTAAATAAAATGGACCGTTCTGGTGCCGATTTTTTTAAAGTTTATAACGAGATTAAAGAAAAACTTGGAGCTAATCCCGTTCCAATGCAAATACCAATTGGTTCCGAAGAGAATTTCGAAGGGGTTATCGACCTTGTAGAAATGAAAGCAGTTCGTTGGGAAGACGATGCTGCAATGGGTACCAAATATGTTTTGGATGAAATTCCTGCCGAACTGGTTGGTCAGGCAGAAGAGTGGAAAGAAAAGCTGGTAGAGTCGGTTGCAGAAGTTGACGACGAAATTTTAGAACGTTACTTCGAAGACCCTGATTCAATTACCAACGAAGAAATGTTGGCTGTTATCCGTAAAGCGACTATCGGCGGAGTAATTATTCCAATGATGTGTGGATCGGCATTTAAGAATAAAGGTGTTCAGCGTTTATTAGATGCCGTTTGTGAATTCCTTCCAAGCCCGCTCGATAAAGGTGAAATAACAGGAATAAATCCTGTTATTAAAAAGGAAGTTACCAGAACTGCCAATAACGAAGAGCCTTTGGCAGCATTGGCATTTAAAATTGCAACCGACCCGTTTGTAGGCCGTTTGGCTTATATTCGTGTTTACTCCGGTAAACTCGATGCAGGTTCTACAGTATACAATTCGCGTACTGGTAAAAAAGAACGTATCTCACGTTTGTACCAGATGCACTCAAACAAGCAAAACGCAAAAGACGTAATTGAAGCAGGTGATATTTGTGCTGCAGTTGGATTTAAAAATATTCGTACAGGTGACACACTTGGCGATATTAAAAACCCTATCGAGCTCGAAAGCATGGAATTCCCTGAGCCGGTTATTGGTGTTGCAATTGAACCAAAATCGCAAAAAGATATTGATAAACTGGCCAATGGTTTGGCAAAGTTGGCTGAAGAAGACCCAACATTCGTAGTAAGAACAGACCCTGATTCAGGTCAGACTGTAATTCGCGGAATGGGTGAGCTTCACCTCGAAATTATTGTAGACCGTTTACGTCGTGAATTTAAAGTAGAATGCAACCAGGGCGAGCCTCAGGTTGCATATAAAGAGGCAATTACTCAATCTGTTGAGCTTCGCGAAGTATTTAAGAAGCAGACAGGCGGACGTGGTAAATTTGCTGATATCATTGTTAAGGTTGAGCCTGCAACTGATGGTGAAGCCGGATTGGAGTTTATTGATTCAGTAAAAGGTGGTAGAATTCCTCGTGAATTTATTCCATCAGTACAAAAAGGTTTTGAAAATGCTTTAACTAATGGTCCGTTGGCAGGTTTTCCTGTTGATAGTTTAAAGGTTACATTACTGGATGGTTCGTTCCACCCGGTTGACTCCGACCAGTTGTCGTTTGAGATTTGTGCCCGTCAGGCATTTAAAAAAGCTGCCGGTAAAGCAAAACCTGCATTGCTCGAACCTATTATGAAGGTTGAGATTGTAACTCCTGAAGAGTACATGGGCGACATTATTGCCGACCTTAACCGCAGGAGGGGTGAAGTTGCAGGAATGGAATCAAAAGGTAATGCACGTGTTTTGCATGCAACTGTACCATTGTCAGAGCAATTTGGCTATGTAACAGTATTACGAACACTTTCGTCAGGAAGGGCAACTTCTTCAATGGAATTTAGCCATTACCAGGAAGTTCCGCGCAATTTGGCTGAGAAAGTGCTTACAGATGTTCAAGGAAGAATTGATTTATTATAATAATTATAACAATTTTCTCTTATGAGTCAAAAGATCAGGATTAAGCTTAAATCGTACGATCACAACTTGGTAG
The DNA here is from genome assembly GCA_039714235.1 of Bacteroidota bacterium. GTDB lineage: Bacteria > Bacteroidota > Bacteroidia > Bacteroidales > Prolixibacteraceae > Draconibacterium. Next base: position 19,901 of record JBDLJS010000024.1, read on the forward strand.
ACAAGTCGGCTGAGAAAATCGTGAAAACAGTGAAAACAACAGGTGCTGTTGTTAGTGGTCCTATTCCACTGCCTACTCACCGCAGGGTATTTACTGTTCTGCGTTCAACCTTCGTAAATAAAAAATCGAGGGAACAATTTCAGTTGTCTTCTTACAAACGATTGATCGACATTTACAGCTCAACCGCAAAAACAATCGACGCCTTAATGAAGCTCGAACTTCCAAGTGGCGTTGAAGTAGAAATTAAAGTTTGATAATTTAAAGTAGTCGAAAAAATGGCTGGTATTATTGGAAAAAAAATCGGAATGACATCCGTATTCAGTGTTGAGGGGAAAAATATTCCATGCACTGTGATTGAAGCTGGTCCTTGTGTAGTTACACAAGTGAAGACCGAAGATAGCGACGGCTACGAAGCGCTGCAATTAGCTTATGGCGAGAAGAAAGAAAAACACGCCACCAAAGCTGAGTTTGGCCACTTTAAAAAAGCTGGTACAACACCAAAGCGTAAAGTAGTAGAGTTTCACAACACCTACCAGGAAGAATTTGAATTGGGACAGGAAATAGATGTTTCTATTTTCCACGAGAGAGATTACGTTGATGTAATCGGAGTTTCAAAAGGAAAAGGATTCCAGGGTGTAGTAAAAAGACACAATTTCCGTGGTGTTAACGATGCAACACACGGGCAGCACAACAGGCTGAGAGCACCTGGTTCAATCGGTGCATCATCATGGCCTTCACGTGTTTTTAAAGGAATGCGCATGGCAGGTAGAGATGGTGGCAAAACTGTAACCATCGAAAACCTTGAGGTAATGAAAATCATTCCTGAGAAGAATTTATTAGTGGTAAAAGGTTCGGTACCTGGAGCCAAAGGTTCATACTTAATTATTAGAAAACAATGGAACTAAGTGTACTGAATAAAGAAGGAAAAGAGACCGGAAGAAAAGTCACTTTAAGCGACCATATTTTCGGTATTGAACCCAGCGATCATGCCATTTATTTAGATGTAAAACAATATATGGCAAACCAGCGCCAGGGAACCAGTAAGACAAAAGAACGCGCTGAAATTACAGGAAGCACCCGCAAAATTAAAAGGCAAAAAGGTACAGGTACTGCACGTGCCGGTAGTATTAAATCACCTATATTTCGCGGTGGTGGTACAGTATTTGGTCCGCGTCCACGCAACTATGGTTTCAGCCTTAACAAAAAAGTTAAGCAATTAGCAAGAAAATCGGCTTTAACTTATAAAGCAAACGAGAAGAGTATTATGGTTATGGAAGACTTCAACCTGGAAGCTCCAAAAACCAAGGATATGGTAGCTATTAAAAGCAATTTGCAAATAACTGATAAAAAGTCACTTTTCGTTTTACCAGCCGAAAATAATAATATATATTTGTCCTCCAGAAATTTACAGGACGTATCGGTCGTAACTGCTTCTGAGTTAAGTACTTATCAGATATTGAATGCAAAAGCGATTGTGCTTTTGGAAGGTTCTGTTGCGAAAATTGAGGAAGCATTTAAACTTTAAGGCAATTAAGAAATGGAAATTTTAGTAAAACCATTAGTTACCGAAAAAATGACCGACCAATCGGAACGGTTTAACCGTTACGGTTTTGTGGTAGACCGCAGAGCAACCAAACCTCAAATTAAAAAGGCTATCGAAAGCCTTTATAATGTTACGGTTGACAGCGTGAATACCATGATTTATGGAGGTAAAACGAAATCAAGATATACCAAAGGCGGTATAATTACCGGTAAAACAGTCTCTTACAAAAAGGCAGTTGTTACTTTGGTTGAAGGAGACAGTATTGACTTTTATAGTAATATATAATTGTAATAATTAATAAAAATGGCAGTAAGAAAGTTAAAACCAGTTACTCCGGGTCAGAGGCACAAAATAATCGGTGCTTTTGATACCATTACTGCATCTACACCTGAGAAATCATTGTTGGAGCCCCTCAAAAAGTCCGGTGGTCGTAACAACCAGGGACGTATGACAATGAGGTATAGAGGTGGGGGACACAAACGCAAATACCGTGTTATCGATTTTAAACGCGATAAAGACGGAGTTGCAGCTGTTGTCGATTCCATTCAGTACGATCCAAACCGTACTGCTCGTATCGCCCTTCTGAAATATGAAGATGGCGAGAAACGTTATATCGTTGCGCCTAACGGGTTGCAAGTTGGCCAAACGGTAAAGAGCGGTACAGGTATCGATCCTGAAATTGGAAATTCTCTTCCCCTTGCTGAAATACCTCTTGGTACTTTGGTTCACAACATTGAACTTCATCCCAGACAGGGAGGAGTTATGGCTCGTAGTGCAGGTGCTTATGCACAATTGACCTCTCGTGAAGGCAAATATGCAATTTTAAAATTGCCTTCAGGCGAAACTCGTATGGTACTTACGTCCTGCAGGGCTACAGTAGGTACAGTTGGAAATACAGAACACAACCTCGAAAAATCGGGTAAAGCCGGTCGTTCAAGGTGGTTAGGAAGAAGACCTCGTACTCGTGGTGTTGTGATGAATCCTGTTGATCACCCAATGGGTGGTGGTGAAGGTAAATCATCAGGAGGACATCCACGCTCACGTACAGGTGTGCTGGCGAAAGGTTATAAAACCCGTTCGAAGAAAAAAGCTTCCAACAAGTATATTGTAGAACGTAGGAATAAATAGTAAAGAGGAATAATTATGAGTCGTTCATTAAAAAAAGGTCCTTTTATCGATTTTAATATTGAAAGAAAAGTGTTGGCTATGAATGAGACCAACAAAAAATCGGTAATTAAAACATGGGCCAGGGCATCAGTAATTTCTCCTGATTTTGTAGGACATACTATTGCAGTACATAACGGAAACAAATTCATCCCGGTTTACATTACCGAAAATATGGTAGGACACCGTTTGGGCGAATTTGCTCCAACCCGTACATTCAGGGGGCATGCTGGTAATAAGAAGAGATAAGGCATAATTGCATTAATTTAAAAAAGAAAGTACAATGGGTGCCAGAAAAAGACTAGCAGCTGAAAAAAGAAAAGAAGCTAAAAAACAACAATATTTTGCTGTTTTAAGAAACTGCCCTACATCTCCACGGAAGATGAGGCTTGTGGCCGATATGATCCGCGGTATGGAGGTGAATAAAGCATTAGATGTTTTGAAGTACTCTTCAAAAGAAGCATCTCGCAGGGTAGAAAAACTTCTGCTTTCAGCCATTGCCAATTGGCAGGCTAAAAACGAAGGAGTTCGTTTAGAAGAAAGTGAACTTTACGTATCACAAATCATGGTAGATTCAGGCCGTATTCTGAAAAGGTTACGTCCGGCTCCCCAGGGTCGTGCACACCGAATCAGAAAACGTTCGAACCACGTGACATTATACGTAGATAGTAAAGAGAGTGTTGTTGAAGAAAATCTTAATTAATAGTACATGGGACAAAAAGTAAATCCGATAGCAAATCGTTTGGGATTCATTAAAGGATGGGACTCAAACTGGTTCGGTGGTGACAATTACGGCGACAAACTGGTTGAAGACCAAAAGCTCAGGACATACCTGAATGCTCGTTTGGCAAAAGCCAGTATTTCAAGAATCGTTATTGAACGTACCTTGAAGCTGATAACCATCACTGTACACACTTCTCGCCCTGGTATTATTATTGGTAAAGGCGGTCAGGAAGTTGACAAGTTGAAAGAAGAATTGAAGAAAATTACCAACAAAGAGGTTCAAATCAACATTTTCGAGATCAAACGTCCTGAACTCGACGCTAAAATTGTTGCGAATAATATTGCAAGGCAACTCGAGGGTAAAATTGCTTACCGCAGGGCAGTGAAAATGGCCATTGCTTCAACCATGCGAATGGGAGCCGAAGGTATCAAAATTCAGGTATCAGGAAGGCTAAACGGAGCAGAGATGGCTCGTTCTGAGATGTATAAAGATGGCCGTACTCCGCTGCATACACTGCGTGCCGATATCGACTACGCACTGGCTGAAGCATTAACAAAAACAGGACTTATTGGTGTTAAGGTCTGGATTTGTAAAGGTATGGTTTATGGTAATCGCGACCTTTCTCCGAACGTTGGGCAAAAGCCCGGACGTGGAGGAAAAGGCGGTGGTCACCGTAACAGAAGAAGAAAATAGTGGTTTAACACTCACAATTTAATAAAGAATGTTACAGCCGAAAAAAGTAAAATTTAGAAGAGTACAAAAGGGCCGAATGAAAGGTAACGCCCAAAGGGGCAATCAGTTAGCTTTCGGTTCATTTGGAATAAAGTCGTTGGAAGAGTCGTGGATTACCGGTCGCCAGATTGAGGCAGCAAGGGTTGCGGTAACCCGTCACATGCAACGTCGAGGTCAGATATGGATAAGAATTTTTCCCGATAAACCTATTACCAAAAAACCAGCCGAAGTAAGGATGGGTAAAGGTAAAGGTGCTCCTGAAGCATTTGTTGCACCGGTTTCTCCAGGTAGGATTTTGATTGAAGCAGAAGGTGTGCCATTTGATTTGGCAAAAGAAGCTTTGAGATTAGCCGCCCAGAAATTTCCGGTTAAAACAAAATTTGTGGTTAGACGTGATTATGTTGAAGAATAAAAAAAGGTGAATAATGAATACAGCTGAAATCAAAGAATTGACGAACAAAGAGATCGTTGAAAGGTTACAGGTTGAAAAAGAAAACCTTGTTCGCCTTAAATTAAACCACGCAGTATCGCCGCTTGATAATCCGAATAAATTAAAGGAAAGCAAGCGTACTATTGCACGGTTAAAAACGATTCTTCACGAAAGAGAATTAAACGAAAATCAGAATTAATTCAACGATGGAAGAAAAAAATGTAAGAAATCTCAGGAAAGAGAGAATCGGGATCGTTGTTAGTGATAAAATGGACAAATCGATTGTGGTTGCCGAAAAACGTAAAGTAAAGCACCCAATATATGGTAAGTTCGTGAATAAAACTACAAAGTTCCATGTCCACGATGAGAAAAATGATTGCAACGTTGGTGATACAGTAAGGATTATGGAAACTCGTCCTTTAAGTAAAACCAAATGTTGGCGAGTAGTTGAAGTAATTGAAAGAGCTAAGTAATCATGATACAACAAGAATCAAGATGTTCGGTAGCCGATAACAGTGGAGCAAAAGAAGTTTTAACAATCCGCGTATTGGGCGGAACCAGAAAACGTTATGCTTCTTTGGGCGATACTGTAGTGGTTACTGTAAAAAGTGCATTACCAGGTGCCGAAGTTAAAAAAGGTACAGTTTCGCGTGCTATTGTTGTTCGTACGAAAAAAGAAGTTCGTCGTCCCGACGGTTCATACATTCGTTTCGACGACAACGCAGTTGTACTGTTAAATAACACCGGCGAAATGCGTGGAACACGTATTTTCGGACCTGTGGCTCGTGAATTGCGAGAGAAGAATATGAAAATTATTTCACTCGCACCAGAAGTACTGTAATAAGAAAAAAGCTCAAAATGCAGAAAAAGTTACACATAAAAAAAGGTGACACTGTGGTTGTGATTACCGGAAACGACAAGGGCCAGAAAGGCCGTGTGTTGGAAGTAATCAGAAATACCGACAGAGCAATTGTAGAAGGTGTGAATATGATTAAGAAACATACTAAACCTAACGCGGAATCGCCACAGGGAGGTATTGTCGAAAAAGAAGCACCGATACACATTTCTAACCTTATGCTTGTTGACCCAAAATCGGGTGAAGCAACACGCATTGGAAGGAAATTGGATGATAATGGTAAATTAGTTCGTATTTCTAAAAAATCAGGAGAGGAGATAAAGTAATGGCTTACGTACCAACTCTTAAAAAGAAATATCAGGAAGAAATAATCCCTGCTTTAAAGAAAGAGTTCGATTACTCTTCTGTAATGCAGGTTCCGAAATTAGAAAAGATTATCCTTAATCAAGGTGTTGGAGCAGCAATAGCTGATAAAAAGCTGATTGATGTTGCCCAAAACGAAATGACAATGATTGCAGGACAAAAGGCAGTTCAAACTGTTTCGAAGAAAGACATTTCTAATTTCAAACTGAGGAAAAAAATGCCAATTGGCGTGCGTGTTACATTGCGTCGCGACCAAATGTACGAATTCCTCGACCGTTTAATAGCAGTGGCATTGCCACGTATCCGCGACTTCCGCGGAATTGAAAGCAAAATGGACGGACGTGGAAACTATACACTGGGCGTTCCCGAGCAAATTGTTTTTCCGGAAATCGTGCTGGATAAAGTAAGCAAGATAAACGGGATGAACATTACCTTTGTCACTTCTGCAAAAACCGATGAAGAAGGTTTTGCTTTGTTGAAGGAATTAGGTTTACCATTTAAAAACGTTAAAAAGAATTAAGTAATGGCTAAAGAATCAATGAAAGCACGCGAAGTGAAACGTGCAAAATTAGTTGAGAAATATGCCGAGAAACGTGCCCGGCTGAAAGCCGAAGGCGATTGGGTAGGTTTGCAAAAACTACCTAAAAACTCTTCAAAAGTTCGTATGCACAACAGGTGTAAACTAACCGGACGACCGAAAGGGTATATGCGCCAGTTTGGAATCAGCAGGATTAATTTCAGGGAAATGGCATCAGCCGGTTTAATTCCCGGAGTTAAAAAGGCAAGTTGGTAATCGTTTAAAAAACTTGAAAAATGAGTAAAGTAACAGATCCAATAGCAGATTATCTGACAAGGGTGAGAAATGCAATTATGGCAAAACACCGTGTAGTTGATATTCCTGCTTCAAATATGAAAAAAGAAATGACCAAATTGTTGAAAGACAAAGGATACATTCTTAACTACAAATTTGAAGACGAAGTAGGCTACCAGGGAAATATTAAAATTGCATTAAAATATAACCCGGAAACGAAAGTATCTGCAATTAAAGCGTTAGAACGCATAAGTAAACCAGGTTTGCGCCAGTATTGCGATTCAACCAATATTCCGCGCGTACTAAATGGTTTGGGCATAGCAATTATCTCTACCTCTAAAGGTGTAATAACCGACAAAGAAGCTCGTGAGCTTAACATAGGTGGAGAAGTTTTATGTTACGTATATTAATAAGGAGGAACGGTCATGTCAAGAATAGGTAAATTATCCATTTCAATTCCTGCAGGAGTAGAAGTTAAAGTTAGCGACGAAAATGTTGTTAGCGTTAAAGGTCCTCTTGGGGAGTTGTCACAACAAGTTGACCCTGAAATTGAAGTTGCTGTTGAAGATGGCACCATCAAATTGAAAAGGGCAGGCGAAACAAAACGCCAGAAGTCGATGCATGGACTGTACCGGTCTTTGATAAACAATATGGTTGAAGGTGTTTCCAAAGGTTACGAGATTAAGTTGGAATTGGTAGGTGTTGGTTACCGTGCAGAAGTTATGCAAGGTAACGTGCTCAACCTTGTTTTAGGTTTTGCTCACCATACTTACATTCAACTTCCTCCTGAAGTAAAAGTTGAAGCAGTATCTGATAAACGTAGTAACCCAATCGTTACCCTGAAAAGTATCGATAAACAATTAATTGGACAGGTTGCTGCAAAAATCAGGTCATTCCGTAAACCTGAACCTTACAAAGGAAAAGGTATTAAGTTTGTTGGCGAAGAATTGAGGCGTAAAGCTGGTAAAGCCGCTGCAAAATAATTTTTTAAAAGATTAATTATTATGGCATTAACAAAATCAGAAAGGCGTACACGGATTAAAAGTCGTGTCCGCACAGTTGTTTCCGGCACAGCAGACCGCCCAAGGTTGAGTGTTTTCAGAAGTAATAAACAAATCTACGCTCAACTTATCGACGACCTACAGGGAACAACTTTAGTTGCAGCATCATCATCTGATAAAGCAATTGCCGACAAGGCAGGAAGCAAAACAGAAAAAGCTGCAATGGTAGGTAAACTGGTAGCCGAGAAAGCATTGGCTGCAGGAATTACCGAAGTTGTATTCGACAGAGGTGGTTATTTATACCACGGAAGAGTTAAACAATTAGCTGACGCTGCCCGCAAAGGTGGCCTTAAATTCTAATATATTATGGCGAAAGTAAGTAATAAAGTTAAAACAAGCGACCTGGAGTTAAAAGACAGGTTAGTTGCCATTAACCGTGTTACAAAAGTTACAAAAGGTGGACGTACTTTTAGTTTTTCTGCTATTGTAATTGTAGGTAATGAAGACGGTATTGTAGGTTGGGGCCTTGGAAAAGCAAGCGAAGTAACAACCGCTATTGCAAAAGGTGTAGATGCAGCTAAAAAGAATCTGGTAAAGATTCCGGTAATTAACGGAACAATACCTCACGAACAGGCAGCTAAGTTTGGTGGTGCTAATGTTTTACTAAAACCTGCTTCTTCGGGTACCGGTGTTAAGGCTGGTGGTGCGATGCGCGCAGTTTTGGAAAGCGTTGGAATCCATGATATTCTGGCTAAGTCTAAAGGCTCGTCTAACCCTCACAACCTGGTTAAAGCAACAATGGCTGCTTTACTCGAGTTGAGAGATGCTTATACAGTTGCTGAACACAGAGGTGTTTCGTTAGAAAAAGTTTTTAAAGGATAACACAATTATGGCTAAGCTAAAAATTACACAAGTAAAAAGTAGTATTGGTTCAACCAAACGCCAGAAGGCAACTTTAGAAGCGTTGGGATTGAAAAAACTGCATAACCCTGTTGTGCATGAAGCTACTCCTCAAATTGTTGGCATGGTTAACAAAATGAGGCATTTAATTAGTGTTGAAGAAGTTAATTAATATTTCAAATATTTAATTATGAATTTAAGTAACTTACAACCTGCAGAAGGATCGACAAAAACATCGAAAAGAATCGGCCGTGGACAGGGAACAGGACGTGGAGGTACATCTACACGTGGTCACAAAGGTCAAAAGTCGAGATCAGGTTATTCAAGGAAGATAGGTTTCGAAGGCGGACAAATGCCTTTGCAGCGTGTTGTTCCTAAGTCAGGATTTAAAAACATTAACAGGGTTGAGTATAAAGCTATCAACCTCGATGTGTTGGAACAACTGGCTGAAAAAAACAACCTGACTGTTATCGATAAAGAATCCCTGGTAAAAGCAGGTATCGCATCGAAAAACGACAAGATTAAAATTCTTGGAGGCGGAACATTAAGTAAAAAACTTGATGTAAAAGCCAATGCATTTTCGAAAAGTGCGAAAGAAGCAATAGAAAAATTAGAAGGAACCACTGAAATACTTTAAATCGTAATGAAACGCTTTATAGAGACCCTAAAGAATATTTATAAGATTGAAGACCTTAGGTTTAGAATTGGAACAACTCTGTTTTTCCTGTTAATTTACAGGTTAGGCTCATTTGTTTCGCTTCCGGGTATTGATCCGGCTCAGCTGGGAAACCTGCAGTCGCAGACTTCAGATGGTCTGCTTGGCCTGATTAACATGTTCTCGGGAGGTGCATTCGCCCAGGCTTCTATCTTTGCTTTAGGAATAATGCCATATATTTCTGCCTCAATCGTTATCCAGTTAATGGGTATCGCAGTTCCCTATTTCCAGAGGTTGCAGAAAGAGGGAGAGTCAGGAAGAAGGAAGATTAATCAGATTACACGTTATTTAACCGTGTTAATCTTAATTCCACAGGCATCAGCATATCTTACTAATTTACATTATCAGTTGCCCGAAACGGCCTTCGCAATGAGAGGAATATGGTTTAATGCTCCTTCAATTGTGATTTTAACAGCCGGTTCGATGTTCGTTCTTTGGTTAGGCGAACGTATAACCGATAAAGGTATCGGTAACGGTATTTCGCTGATAATTATGATTGGTATTATTGCCCGTCTGCCCCAATCGATTTTACAGGAATTTGGTGCCCGTATTAATCAGCAGGGTGGCGGTTTGGTAATGTTTCTTGTCGAGTTTGTTATCTTGTTCATTGTGTTTATGGCATCCATTGCTTTGGTTCAGGGAACCAGGCGAATTCCGGTGCAATACGCAAAACGAATTGTAGGTAATAAACAATACGGTGGAGTACGTCAGTACATTCCTCTTAAAGTAAACGCTGCAGGTGTAATGCCTATTATTTTTGCCCAGGCAATTATGATGGTGCCTATTACAATTGTTGGTGTTGCCAATTCTGAAAATCTCCGTGGTGTTGCGGCTGCTCTTTCTAACATGACGGGATTTTGGTACAATTTAACACAGTTTTTATTAGTGGTAGCTTTTACGTATTTTTACACGGCTATTACTATTAACCCTACCCAAATGGCAGAAGACATGAAGAAAAACGGAGGTTTTATTCCGGGTGTTAAACCGGGCAAGCGCACCGTTGAATTTCTCGATACAGTAATGTCGAGAATTACTTTACCGGGGTCTATATTCCTTGGTTTGATAACTATCCTTCCTGCCTTTGCTATGATGATAGGAATTCAACAATCATTCGCGCTATTTTATGGCGGCACATCGTTGTTAATTCTGGTTGGGGTTGTGTTAGATACCTTACAGCAAATTGAAAGTCACCTGTTGATGCGTCATTACGATGGTCTGATGAAATCGGGCCGGATTAAAGGACGTCCAGGTGGAGGACTGTAGTATTAATTGTAGAGAGATTAATTGAAGTTAAACTTTATTTGAAATTTGTAAAAGAGTTTTTTATGGCAAAACAACCTTCCATAGAACAAGATGGAACCATAATAGAAGCATTATCGAATGCTATGTTTCGAGTTGAGTTGGAAAACGGCCACATTATTACAGGCCACATTTCCGGTAAAATGAGAATGCATTATATTAAAATTTTGCCAGGAGATAAAGTTAAAGTTGAGATGTCTCCTTACGATTTAACTAAAGGAAGAATTACATTTAGATACAAAAATTAAAGATTGTATAATAAGATGAAAACTCGTGTTTCAGTAAAAAAACGTAGCGACGACTGCAAAATTATACGCAGGAAAGGACGTTTGTATGTGATTAATAAAAAGAACCCTAAGTTTAAACAACGTCAGGGGTAGCATTAATCTGTTAAAATTAAATTTATGGCACGTATAGTAGGTGTTGATATTCCAAATAATAAAAGAGGTGAGGTAGCTCTTACCTATATTTATGGTATTGGCCGCAGCAGGGCTATTACAATTCTGGAAGAAGCCGGAGTTGACAAAAACCTGAAGGTACAAGACTGGAACGACGATCAGTTCGCAGCTGTTCGTAAAGTAATTGGCGACAACTTTAAAGTTGAAGGTGAATTGCGTTCCGAAGTTCAAATGAATATTAAGCGACTGATGGATATAGGTTGTTACCGTGGTATCCGTCACCGTATTGGTATGCCAGTTCGTGGGCAGAGTACAAAAAATAATGCCCGTACCCGTAAAGGTAAGCGTAAAACTGTTGCTAATAAAAAAATGGCCACTAAATAAGGAATTTTGAGTTATGGCAAAAAAGACAGGATCAAGTAGAAAGAGAACTGTGGTAGTTGAAGCCAATGGAATGGCTCATATCCACTCATCTTTCAACAATATTATTATTACGCTGACAAACATGAATGGTGAAGTAATTTCATGGTCGTCAGCCGGAAAAAAAGGATTCCGTGGTTCTAAAAAGAACACTCCTTATGCTGCTCAGGTAGCTTCTGAAGAGTGTGCTAAAAAAGCTTATGACCTTGGACTTCGTAAAGTTAAGGTATTCGTTAAGGGGCCTGGTAACGGTCGTGAATCTGCAATCAGGGCTATGGCTACAATTGGTATCCAGGTTACTGAGATTGTTGATGTAACACCGCTTCCGCATAATGGTTGCAGGCCTCCTAAAAGACGACGTGTTTAATTTTTAAAACGAAAAGGAAATGGCAAGATACAGAGGACCAAAATCTAAAATAGCCCGTAAATTTGGCGAACCAATTTTCGGACCGGATAAAGTTTTCGAACACAAGAATTATCCTCCGGGAATGCACGGTTTGAATTCGAAAAGAAGAAAGAAGTCGGAATACGGGCTTCAGTTGAAAGAAAAGCAAAAAGCAAAATATACCTATGGTATTTTGGAAAGACAATTCCGTTCACTCTTTAAAAAAGCTTCGGCTGCTAAAGGTGTTACCGGTGAAGTATTGTTACAATTGTTAGAATCGAGATTGGACAATGTTGTTTTTCGCATGGGTATTGCAAAAACACGGGCAGCTGCCCGTCAGTTTGTTTCGCACAAACATATTATAGTAAACGGAAATGTAGTAAATATTCCATCGTACCAGGTTAAACCGGGCGACGTTGTTGGCGTTCGCGAAAAATCTAAATCGCTGGAAGAAATTACAGACTCATTGCATTCGCGTCGGAGCACACAATACGAATGGTTGGAATGGGACGGTGAATTAATGACCGGTAAATTCCTGAATCGTCCGGAACGCGAAGAAATTCCAGAAAACATCAAAGAACAACTTATCGTAGAGTTGTATTCAAAATAATAAATTTATTTAGGTTATTATGGCAATATTAGCATTCCAAAAGCCTGACAAGGTGATAATGTTAGAAGCTGACGAGAAAGTCGGCAAATTCGAATTTCGTCCTTTGGAACCAGGATATGGTATTACAATCGGTAATGCACTTCGTCGAATTCTGTTATCGTCGTTGGAAGGATTTGCAATTACAACTGTTAAAATAGAAGGTGTTGACCATGAGTTTTCTACGATTAAAGGTGTTATTGAAGATGTTACCGATATTATCCTTAATCTGAAGCAAATTCGCTTTAAAAACGAGGTGGATGATTTTGACAGTGAAAAAGTTTCGATTTCAATAACCGGACAGGAAGAATTTACTGCCGGCGACATTAACAAGTTTATGACCGGATTCAGGGTATTAAATCCAGAGCTGGTAATTTGCAGAATGGAGCCCGACGTAAAAATTCAAATTGAGTTGACAATCGCTAAAGGACGTGGTTATGTTCCTTCGGTTGAAAACAAACCGGTTGAAGCAGAATTTGGTGTAATTCCAATCGACTCTATTTTTACTCCGATTAAAACAGTAAAATACGCTGTTGAAAATTATCGTGTAGAACAAAAAACCGACTATGAAAAAGTGATTTTTGAAATTGCTACCGATGGTTCTGTTCATCCGAAAGATGCATTAAAAGAAGCTGCAAAAATTCTTATTTATCACTTCATGCTGTTCTCTGACGAAAAGATTACTCTTGATACCGACGAGAAATTTGCAAACGAAGAGTTCGACGAGGAAGTGCTTCACATGCGTCAGTTGTTGAAAACCAAACTGATCGACATGGATCTTTCAGTACGGGCATTAAACTGTCTGAAAGCTGCTGATGTAGATGCATTGGGAGATTTGGTTACATACAACAGAAACGATTTGCTTAAATTCAGAAACTTTGGTAAAAAATCGTTAACCGAACTGGATGACCTTTTAGATAACATGGGGCTGAATTTTGGAATGGATATTACCAAGTATAAACTTGATAAGGAGTAAAAGGCAATGAGACACAATAAGAAATTTAATCATTTAAGCCGTAAATCAGCACACCGAAAAGCTATGTTGGCAAACATGGCCAGTTCGCTGATTGAGCATAAGAGAATTACAACAACGGTTGCCAAAGCAAAAGCTTTACGTATGTACGTCGAACCGTTAATTACAAAAGCTAAACAAGATACTACACACTCGCGCAGGATTGTTTTTAGCTACTTACAGGATAAACATGCTGTTTCTGAACTGTTCAGGGAAGTAGCCGGTAAAATAGGCGACCGTCCTGGAGGATACACACGTATTCTGAAAACCGGAAACCGTTTGGGCGACAATGCAGAAATGTGTATTATCGAATTGGTTGACTTTAACGAAGCAATGTTGGCTGCAAAAGAAGAAGCTGCAAAACCGAAAAAACGTCGTTCGCGTCGTGGTGGTGCTAAAAAAGATGAAACTGCAGCTGCTGTTGCAGAAACTGAAGTTGCAACTGCTGAAGCTGAAGTTGTTGAGGAAGAAACCAAAGTTGAAGAAGCAAAAGCCGAAGAAACTGAAGCTGCTACAGAAACTGAGGTTAAAGCTGAAGAGAAAACGGGAGAACCTAAAGCCGAAGTTAAGGCCAAGGAAGACTCAGCGAAAGATAAGAAGAAAGAAGAATAGTATTTTTCTTAATGATATTGAAAAGCCGGTCCGTCATTTGACAGACCGGCTTTTTTTTGTATCCTGGCAGGATCGGAAGTTTTTAACTTCCGAAAATCGTGCGGTTACAAACCGCACGATCCCAAATTTTCCATTCGTTTATATTTTTAATGGTAACTCATGTAATCCGCATGGATTATAATCATTCTCCTGTTTGATAAAATTTTACCATGATCGTTTCATTCCAATTTATTCTATTAAATTTAACCATATAAATCAATCAATTAAAACAATAAACCATGGATAAAAAACAACATTCCATTTCGCGAAGAAATTTTTTAGGAACAACAGCAACTGCAGCTGCAGCACTCTCTTTTGCACCAATGGCATTTAGCTGCACGGGCGATTCCGGTTCAAAATTCGGAGGAGTGCAGGTTGGTGTAATCACCTACAGCTGGCGCAGCATGCCATCTACTTCTGAAGATATTTTAAAATACTGTATTGAAGGAAACATTACTTCGCTGGAACTAATGGGTAATGTGGCAGAAGAGTTTGCCGGTATCCCGCAGGGGCCACCACGTCCAAAACGCGGTGTAGAATTGACAGACGAAGAGCGTGAAGCTTTTGCAAAAGCCCGGGAAGAAGCTGTTATAAAACAGAAGGAATGGAGGCTGGCCTGCGATTTTGAAAAATATAAAGAGCTTCGTAAAATGTTTAACGATGCCGGTGTGAATATTCATACCATAAAGTTTGCCCCGGCCCGCTGGAGCGATGAAGAGATAGATTATGCTTATAATGCAGCTAAAATAATGGGGGCCAAAGCTATCACAAACGAAATTGGCGACGAAGCCTGTAAACGCCTGGGAAAATTTGCCGAGAAACACGACATGATTGCAGCGTATCATAACCACTCTCAGCCCGGCCAACTAGGTTTTAGCTTCGATGAGTTTTTAGCTCATTCGCCCAATAATATGCTGAATCTCGATGTTGGTCATTATTTTGGAGCCACCGGAAAACATCCCAATGAGTTGATTGAAAGGTTACACGACCGTATTTACAGCATCCACCTGAAAGATAAAACCGGTAAAGATTCGGAACCAGCAAATACTAATCGCCCATGGGGCGAAGGAGAAACTCCGATAGCCGATATACTAAATTTGGTTAAAAAGAATAAATGGCCAATTTACTGCGATATTGAACTGGAATACCAGATTCCGGAAGACTCCGATGCCCAGAAAGAAATTGTGAAGTGTGTTGAGTATTGTAAGAATATTTTGGTTTAAGAAGCTACGAGCTGCTAGCCTCAAGCTTCCAGCTAAAAAAAAGTAGAGATGCACGGCCGTGCATCTCTACTTTTTTTACTATAAATTGCAACTGATCACTGCCTACTTAAATCTCTCTCCCCACCATTTTTTCAACCTCTCCAAAATTTTCAGCTCTGCAGGGTTTTGCTGAGGATGATAAATACGTTCTTTTTTTATTTCATCCGGCAGGAAGTCCTGGTCCACAAAATTGCCTTCATACGAATGTGCATATTTATAATCCTTTCCGTAGCCAATCTCTTTCATTAGTTTGGTGGGGGCGTTTCTTATATGCAGCGGAACAGGCAGGTCGCCGGTACGTTTAACCAACAAAATAGCCTCGTCGATAGCAGAATAGGCTGAATTACTTTTAGGCGAAGTGGCTAGGTAAATTACACACTCCGAAAGGATAATCCGAGCTTCTGGGTAGCCAATTTTATGCACTGCATCGAAAGTGCTCTGGGCCAGCAATAAGGCGTTTGGATTAGCCAGCCCCACATCTTCGGCAGCTAAAATCAGTAACCTTCGGGCTATAAATTTTACATCTTCGCCACCTTCAATCATCCTTGCCAGCCAGTAAACCGCCGCATCGGGATCGCCACCACGAATGCTTTTAATAAAGGCAGAAATAATATCGTAATGCATCTCGCCATTTTTGTCGTAAATGGCCAGATTTTTTTGCAGTCGGTCGGTTACTTTTTTATCGGTAACTACAACCCTGTCGTTCTCTTCACCCAAAACAACCAGTTCCAGAACATTCAGCAATTTACGAGCATCGCCTCCCGAAAACCTGAGCATGGCCTGGTCTTCGCGGATGGTAATTTTCTTCTCTTTTAAAACCGTATCTTTTTTTGTGGCCAGTTTTACAATCTTTAAAAGGTCTTTTTTGCCCAGCGACTTTAAAATATAAACCTGGCAACGCGAAAGCAGGGGAGAGATAACCTCAAACGACGGGTTTTCTGTTGTGGCGCCGATTAATGTTATGGTTCCGTCTTCAACAGCCCCCAGCAACGAATCCTGTTGCGATTTGCTAAACCGGTGAATCTCATCGATAAAAAGTATTGGGTTTGGCCGGCTAAAAAACTGTTGTTTTTTTGCTTTGTCGATAACATCGCGGATATCTTTTACCCCCGAGTTGATAGCACTCAAAATATAAAACGGCCGTTCCAGCGTGTTGGCAATAATTTTTGCAAGGGTGGTTTTTCCCACTCCCGGTGGCCCCCACAATATCAGCGATGAGATATTCCCCGACTCAATCATCTTCCTTAAAACGGCATTTTTACCCACAAGATGTTCCTGCCCGATGTAATCGTCGAGCATTTTGGGACGCAGTCGTTCTGCCAGTGGTTGATTCACGAGAGTTAAAAGTTTAATGTTCAAAGTTCAAAAATAGGGAAATAAGTTTATTTGTTTTGGTGAATATGAAATTATGATTTAATGTTTTGGCTTTTAAAGTATAAAGTGTGTATAATTGTCAGATTATTAACGAGTCTGATGGATTTAAAATAATACAACTAATGAAGAAACTATTTTTTATTCTTTTCATTTTAATTGTGGCAAATAGTGTTTCAAATGCTTGCACAGTTGCAGTTATATCAGGTAAATATACAAAAGATGGCCGGCCACTGTTGTGGAAGAACCGCGATACATGGGCCCTAAATAATAAAATCATGTATTTTAACGACTCTACATACAAGTACATGGGATTGGTAAATTCTCAGGATTATTCAGGTAAAAGTATCTGGATAGGAATGAATGAAAAGGGCTTTGCCATAATGAATTCAAATTCGTATAACCTAACGTTAGGAGATACAGCTAAACATAGCGGATTGGAAGGTAGATTGATGAAATATGCGCTTGCAAATTTTGCCACGGTTGAAGAATTTCAGCAGTACCTCGACAATATGGAAAAGCCAACCGGGCTGGAAGGAAATTTTGGCGTAATAGACGGACAGGGAGGTGCAGCACTGTTTGAGCTGGGATTCAGAGGTTATGAAAAATTTGATGCTAACGACCCGAAAGTTGCTCCTTTTGGTTATGTTTTGCGAGGTAATTATTCATTTACTGGTAGTTATGGGGACGAAAGCAGTGGTTATATCAGATATCATACGGTTGATGATTTGTTTTACCAGGCATCTGCCACCAATAATCTTGATGCTCAGTTTGTTATTCAGGATGTGACCAGGGGATTAAAACATTCTCTCTTAAAAACAGATTTATACGAACAATACAGAAATATTCCGGAGAATACACCGACTTATACTTTTTTTCACGATTTTATCCCACGAAAGAGCACAGCTTCGGCTTGTGTTGTGCAGGGAGTAATGAATGGAGAAAATCCTGAATTTGTAACACTTTGGTCGGTTGTTGGATTTCCGTTAACATCAATAGTGGTTCCAACCTGGCTCAAAGCCGAAGATGATTTTCCTGAAGTTATAAAAATGAACGAAGAGCTTGACGATTCTCCTTTATGCAATGCTGCACTATCGTTGAAGGAAGAAGTTTTTACGATTCGTTGGGGAAAGTTTGCATCGTTGTATTACATAAACATCAATGCTTTGGTAAATGCTGATAAAACCGGTATCCGTCAGAAAATTAAGCCTGATGAGGATATTATTTTCTCTAAAACTAATGAGAAACTTGAGGACTGGTATAACAATGGAATGGATAAAACCGATGTGATAGAGTTCAATAAATGGTTAAATAACTTCATCCAGAAGTCATACAAAAAGAACTTCAATATTGATTTATAGTACTTAGTTTATAATCAGATGAAACTTAAAAAAAGGATATTATATATTTTATTTTTTGCTTTTCTTATTTCCTGCAATTATGGGAATGAAGAAAGTTTGAAACATCAGCAGAGTAAAATTAAAGTTGCCGTTTTTGAAGGCGATGGTGCCAGCGTAACCTGTGTTCTTGAAACTTATGAATCGTTAAAGATTGATACCGGAATTGAGCCGTCAATTATAACTGCGGCAGAAATTTCTGCCGGAAAAATCGATGATTTTGACGTGATTGTTTTCCCCGGAGGTAGCGGTAGTAAGGAGTTGAATAATCTGGGGGATTTGGCAGCTGCGAAAGTTCACGAATTTGTAAACTCTGGCAAAGGGGCTGTTGGCATTTGTGCCGGAGGTTATCTGTTTAGCACAACCAAAGGCTACCCCAGCTTGCAATTGGTTTCTGCTACCGAGTGGGACCGCGAGCATTACGATAAAGGGCGTGCTTTGGTTGAGTTTAAACTGACTGATATTGGAGATGAACTACTTCCTGAATTAAAAAATAAAAAAGCTTTTCTACAGTATTACGACGGACCTGTTTTAATGCCTGCCGACAGCGGACGAAGCAGAACCATGGATTATACCGAATACGCAAAGTATGTAAGCGACATTGCAATTCACGAAGGATACCCGTCGGGCGTAACCCCGGGAAAAACATTTCTTCTGGGAGAAGAAATTGGCGAGGGCAGGGCCATGGTTGTTGCCGGCCATCCGGAATCTACTCCCGGAATGCGATGGATGGTGCCACGAATGGCCAGGTGGGCTGCAAAAAAAGAATTAGTGAAATACAAATCTAAATGGGTAAGACCTGAAATAAATGATGCTCCAATTTTTTACTCCACCGATTTGGTAAAGAAAGAGAAAGAGATGTTCTGGCATTTAACTTCGGATAACACAGAGAATAAACTTATGGCCATGCAAACCCTGTTTGAGATGAGGTCGAGGCCGGCAGTAAGGTGGAACCTGGGGATGTTAAGAGATGCTGCCCCTGAAGTAAGAGTAAAAGCGGCTTCACTGCTTAAAGAAACAGAATATACAGCTGCTTTACACGACTTGAAATTGGCATTGGAAATTGAAACAGACAGTTCAGTTAAAACTGCATTAACGGATGCAATTGAATTTTTAAGCGGTTTTTAAGTTACTTAACTGCCGGTAAAATATAGGTGTTTACTAACCGCTCCGGCGTGCTCCACTGGAAACTGTTATTATTATCGAACTGGTTACTAAAGACTATCACCAAATCGTGTTCCGGGAAAATGGTTATCCATTGTCCGGCGTAACCCACTGCCGAATATGAGTTCTGGCTGCTTACCCACCATTGGTAACCATAATAATAGTCGAGAATATATTTTCTCGGAATATGTTTTTTCTGTGATTCTTCAATCCAGTTTTTCGGAACAACCTGGTTTCCTTCCCACAATCCGTTCTTCAAATACAGGTAGCCAAATTTTGCCATATCGCGCGAGGTTAAGCGCATTCCATTTCCACCGTAAGCAACACCATGTGCATCAATTGGCCAGTAAAATTTTTTAATCCCCAATGGATTAAACAGGTTTTCAACGGCAAGCGAATCGGTGCGCATTCCGGTTGTACGCTCAATAATAGCTGATAAAACGTGCGATATACCGGTATTGTAGCTGTACTCTTCTCCCGGGGGTGCTGACATTGGCCTGTCGAGAACAAACTTTACACGGTTTTCGCTGTTCACAAAACTTCTGAAAGTGTTTCTTTCATCGTCATAGGGATATTCCATTTCGTACCATTCAAAACCTGCACTCATCGTAAGCAGGTGTTCAAGGGTAATCTGTTGCTTTTCAGCGGTAAGGTTTTCAATTTCATAATCGGGGAAAAAGTCTGTCATTGGGATATTAACATCGGATATAAAGCCTTGTTCTACAGCAATACCCATAAGTGCCGATGTGATGCTTTTTGTACAGGAATGAATCCGGTGCAGGCTGTCTGGCCCGTATTCATCAGAAAAGTACTGTTCGGCAACAATGTAACCGTTTTTAACTATTAACACATTCTGGATATCGATATGCAGTTTCAGAAGGGTTTGTACCTCCTCGTTTAGTTCCTCCAGTTTTTCCGAATCCATTCCAACCTCTTCGGGACGACAGGTTCTCCACCCGTTTGTTGGCCAATAATCACCCTGCCATTCACCGGTTGAAATAAAATCGCTATGCGGAAAAGGTTGTTCAATTTCTTCTTTCTGACACCCTAATGTGAAAATCAGAAGTAGTGAAGCGAATATTAATATGTCTTTATGAGTTTTCATTTCAAAATCTGATTCTGTATGTAATAATTGGTATAAACGGATTCTGAGGTTCTTCTTTAATGCTTCTTGTAGCACTGTCCCATCTTTTTTCAAGCATATTTTGCTGGTTGGTAACATTTATAATATCCAGGTTCCATTCGCTGGTGTATTTTGGTTTATTCCGGGTGAACCTTACCTGTAAATCAATTCTGAAATAGTCTGAAGCTTTTTCTGTAAAACCATTATCCCAAATATTTATCTGGCTGTTATTGGCATACGACCTTTCCATGTCGATTGGCAGATAACGCATACCACCCATTAAAATACATCGTGTACTTAAATTCAAAATATTTTGTTTCTCTCTACCTACTTTGAATTCTTTCCCGAATAATCCATTAGCAGCATAAGTCCCATCGTATTTTGTGTGTAATTCTTCTCCAAGTTTGTTTTTAAATTTCGATTCGTAAACGGTTCCGTTAAGCGAAAAAAAGTAGCCCTGCGACATGTATTTCTCCAACGAAACTTCAATGCCCCGGTTAAAGGCGGTCCCATGATTTGTGAGAATATTCCCTTCAAATCCGTAATCAAAATTAATGGTTGAGAAATAGGGTGGGAACGGATGTGCTGGTATATTGTACAACGACTGATAATATGCTTCTGTTTTCAGGTGGAGGTAATCTGAAATCAGGAAACGATACCCAACCACATAATGTTTAGCTTTGGTAAGTTCCAAATCCATATTTGGCTGAATTACATCTCCGTCGTGTAAAGTCATTTCTCCCGAATAAAGTGTCATCGACTCTTTTTGACTGTGAACGCCAAAACCTGCACTAAAAATATGTTTCGGATGAGCTTTCCATTGTAGTCCCAGTCTCGGCTCAAGCGAATAGTTGTTATTCAGGTAGAACTGCAAAAAATGAATACCTGAGTTTAGTGTTAAAGCATCGGAAATTTTATATTTCCAGTTTATATAAGCCTGTAATGTTGAGGCATTTATTTTAGAATCGACGTAAGAGTGTTCATATTTCTGGTTTCGATACCGTGGATGATCAGGATTGGAATACCAGTTAAACAGTGTGTCGGAGTACCAGCCCATGTACGAATCGTTAAATGCCAGTTCGTAAACCACACCGGCTTTAATCTTGTGTTTTGCAGTTATTTTTTTGTTTATGCTGAATGAGGCTTTCAGCATATAATCTTTAACATTGGTTTTCCATACC
>JBDLJS010000025.1:0-41226 GCA_039714235.1 Bacteroidota bacterium
TAATTAGTTGAGAAATCGACAAAATAGAAATTCATGTTTACTCCAACTCCGACATACATTTTACCACCAATAAGTTGTTCTAAGCCAACATTGAAACCGGGAGCAAGGTTGTTATCCAGAGAGTACAGTTTTCCCAGATCTGAGAATTTTGCGTTAATTATAAACGATGAGTTTTTGTATGGAGGGGCTGTGTTGTATTCTGTTTGGCGGGGTTGTAATTGTTTTTGGGGAGGTGTTGGGGCAGGGGGCGATGTCGGAGAAGGTGTTGGTTGTGTATTGTTGTTTGTTTGAGTTGGCGTATTTTGCTGTTTTTTATTTTGTTCTATAATTTCCCCGGGATTACAAATAGTAGTTGCATAATTTTCGTCAATCCATTTTTGTGCAATTGGCCTGAACGGAAAACCACCTTTTATCGGGACATAGTTTGGCGATCGGTTACTCGATTCCACTACTTTAACCGTGTTGTCGGTTTTGTCGCATACAACTTTATAGGTGGTTTGGGCAAAAGTTTCAATCGATAGAAAAAGGAACAGTACAGAAATAGTGACTATTCTAAATGGAAAAAAGGCAATTGGAATCATAAGAAACAGGTTATATTAAGTTTCTTATAAAATTAATACTCAACTGCTTTGAGTAAAATACCTACTTGTAGGTATAATTAATCGTACTTCTCCTGTATGTGGTAAATGTTAATCGAAGTTCTTTAGTGCGTATTTCACCAGCCCGGCATTGCTTTTTATTCCTAACTTCTTATGAATATTTTTACGGTGGGTATCTATTGTAAATTTGCTAAGTTTTAGTTGTTGTGCTATTTGCATGGTAGTTCTGCCTTTGGCTATTAGTTGGAGTATCTCTTTTTCCCTGCGGGTTAATGTTATTTTGTTTTTACCGTTTTCTGATTGAAACCATGCTTTTATATCAACAGGCAGATTTTTGCTGAAATACCTTTTCCCTGAAACAAGTGTTTGAATAGCTGTAACAAGCTCTTCTTTGTTTACATCTTTTGTTACATAACCTTTCGCCCCGGCTTCCAGCATTTCATATACATCAGCACTTTGGTCGAACATTGTAAGCGCCAGAACCGGGATATGTGGATGTTCTTTTGTAGTTACTTTTGTTGCGACAATCCCATCCATTACCGGCATACGAATATCCGTAATAATAATGTGGGGAATAAGCCCACGCTCCAATAGCTTAATTAATTCAAGCCCGTTTGAGGCCTCTGCAATTATTGAAATATTCAACTCTTTCGCAAGGATAGATTTTATCCCGTCAATAAACAGTTGATGGTCGTCTGCTATAATCACTTTAATACTCATAGTGGAATAGTTAAAATTGCGGTTGTCCCGTTTCCCGGAGTCGAATCGATTACAAAATTCCCATTAATATTTTCAATGCGCTTTTCAATATTGTTTAATCCAAAGCCATAATCTGTTTTGTTTAAATCGAAACCTTTTCCATTGTCTTCAACCATTACATTCAGGATATTATTATCTTCCGAAAACTGAATGGTGCCCTCGGTTGCCCCGGCATGTTTTATAATGTTGGTCAACAATTCCTGAATAATTCTGAAAACCTGGATCTCAATATTGTTTTTAATACGTTGGTTTACATTGATATTCTCTACTTCAACCTTTAGTTTTTCAGTATCAGATATTTGGTTTGCAATGAAATTCATTGAAGGAATTAATCCTTTATTGATTAATGTCCCGGTATTTTTGTTATGTGCTATTTTTCTTACCTCTTTGTATGTTTCATCAGCCAAATTTTTTAGCTGGCTAAGCAGTTGGTTTTTCTCTTCATAGTTGTTTTCGGTATTTTGGTTTGCAATTTGGTTAATGTACAATTTTAAGGTCGCAATTCTGCTGCCGAGGTTATCGTGCAGGTCGTTAGCTATTCTTGTTCGTTCTTTTTCCTGTGCATCAATAATAGCATCTATTCCGTTTAGCTCTTGTGTTTTTAACCTTTGTGCCAATTCCTGGTTTTTTATTTTTAGTTCCTGTTGAACCAGTATTTGTTTTCTTTTTGCATTCTTAAGTATAAAGTAAATGAGGGAAAAGGCAGCCAGTAAAAATCCAAGAGAAATAAACAGAAATATCTGGTTTTGAATACGTTTGTGATTAACTTCCAGGTTACTTGTTTGCAATTCTAATATCTCTTTTTCTTTTTTTTCTGTTTCGTATTTGGTTTGAATTTCGTTGAATACCTTTTGGTTTTCGGCACTTAACAGGCTGTCATTTAATATCCGTGCTTTTTCAGAATACTGCAGAGCCAGGTCGTATTGATTTAATCCCGCATAACATTTCTGTATCTGGTTACAGGCAAAAACCAGTTGTTTTCCATTTACCTGTTCCTCAACCTGTTTATAATAATATAAGGCGACTTCAAAATCATTATTTATCAAACTGAGATATCCCAGGTTTCCCTGCGCAACCTCAATTCCTGATTTAAGATTTAGCTCGTTTTTTAATGCTATGGTTTTTTCAAGGTAATCTTTTGCTTTTTGCGGGTTGCTGTCTAAATAAATACTTCCAAGGTTGTTGTAAATTATAGATAAAGAGCGCTTATTGCCCATTTTTAGAGCCAGTTTTTCAGCCTCAAGATTATAATTAATTGCTTTTAATGTATCACCGTTTTTGTAATTTTGGGCAGCTAAGTTTGGTAGTGTTATTAGTTGAAATTGTATCAGGCTTTGTTCTCTGAATAACTGCAGCGCTTTTTCATTGTATTCAATTGCCGGCTCATAGTTTTCCAGTTCGGCAAGTGCAGTGGAAATATTGGTGTAACATTTGGCAGTATTTAGTTTGTCGCCTGTTTCTTCAAAATAAGCGGCACTTTTGGTTAATATTTTTATTGTTTTGTTATAGTTGCCGAGTCGAAGCTGGATTGCCCCAATACCAATGTTTAAAATTGCAACACGCCTTTCATCGTTTAGTCCTGTTAAAATCTGTTTTGCTTTTTCGAAATAGAAATTTGCCGAATCTAATTGTGCGGTAAAAAAAAATAAACGACCAAGCTGGTTTGCAGTTTCAGCATTTAGCGAATCGTTTTTGGTGTATTGCGATGCACTTAATGCATATCTTTTCCCTTTTTTAATGTCAATTCTTTCGTAAAGTTTTGCCAGTTCCAGGTTTATTTTTGCAGCCTCGTATTCGTCTTTCGTTGAATTTAACAATACAGTTAAGCTGTCGACTTTATTGTTTTGAGCGAAAACAGTAAGAACAATCAGTACGAAGAATATGGAAATAGGTAGTTTCACTCTGGTGTTAATATATTAATTAAGAATCTCTTAAAATTACTAAATAATGATTAGATATACCGGTGATGTTAATTTTAGAGAAGAACGTAACAATTATCTAATACAGAGTATTTAAAATTCAGAATATTTTTCTGTTATAAAAAAAATGTATAGCCTATTAAACTATTCCATGTGCCATCATTGCCAAAATCATCTTCGCGATATGAAAACTCTTCATATTCTACCTGCTCCCAAATGCCATTTCTCTGACGGGATATAATTAATATAATTCTGTCATTAGAGTTTCTTATATTATAATTTACCCTTCCTGAGGTATAAACTCCGTCTTCATTTGTAACACCCGTAAATGTAAAATCACCTCCGGGTTTATATTCGTCGAACCCACATGCAATTTTATGGAATTCAATCCGAACATCCAGATCATTAATATTGATACTATTATTGTCATCCGAAAGCCACGATGTAGAAACGGTGATTGATCTGGTTTTTGAGATTTTGAAATCGGTATCATTACAAGGATCATCAGCGTCTTCAAAAATATCGCAGGTAGTCAGAAAAATTGAACTAATTAATAAAAACAGAAATGCACCAGGTTTTAATATTTTTCTCATAGTGGTGTAGTTTTAAATGGTTTATTAAAAATAGTACATTTTCTTTTTTTAGAAATACCTAATGTTAGGTATCTTGCCGGCAATAAAGATAAATAGATGTATATTTGTAATTCTTTTCTATTAATGTTTGTAGTTTCTGTTAGTAGTTAACAATTAATTGTTAATTCTTTTTGCAAAAACTCACTCAACCTCTTGATTATTTTCTAAAAAAGTATTTTCTTTGCAACCCGTTTTAATAACGTGTTTGTTTGAACATCAAGAAATTATAATAGAAATGTCACGAGTTTGTCAAGTAACAGGGAAGAAAGCAATGGTGGGTAACAATGTTTCTCACTCGAAAAGAAGAACAAAAAGAAGGTTCGAAGTAAACCTGTTTAAAAAGAAATTTTATATGCCTGACGAAGATCGTTGGGTTCAACTAACAGTTTCTGCTGCCGGTATGCGTACCATTAATAAAAAAGGTATTAAAGTTGCATTGGCCGAGGCAAAAGAAAAAGGCTTTATCGATAAATATTAAAGATCTGAGAGATGGCGAAAAAAGGAAACAGAGTTCAGGTAATTCTTGAATGCACAGAGCATAAAAATAGTGGTGTTCCCGGGACTTCAAGGTACATCACTACTAAGAATAGGAAAAATTCTCCTGACCGAATGGAATTGAAAAAATACAATCCAATTCTGAAAAAAGTAACAGTACATAAAGAGATTAAATAAATTGAGTTATGGCTAAGAAGGCAGTTGCAACATTACAAAAAGGTGCTGGTAAAGGTTATGCCAAAGTAATTAAAATGGTAAAATCTGACAAAACCGGTGCGTACACTTTTAAAGAAGAAGTTGTTCCAAACGACGATGTAAGAACTTATTTTAAGAAATAATAAGATATTCTGTATAACAGGGAAAGCTTTCATTTTAAATGAAAGCTTTTTTTGTATAAAGTAACGTCGAAAAATTCAATTCTTTGCGTATGCCAGAATTTCAAGATACTCATTTACATCAGTAAAATAGCACATTGAAATTTTACCAGGCTTCCAATATTTTCTAGTATTGGCATTGAATAACGAATTTTTTGAGAACATATGTTATACAAGAGGATTGAATCGAAATTATTATTATTTTCACCGACTGAAAATCAGATAAATATGGCCTTATTCGGAAGTTTTAGTAAAAAGAAAAAAGAGAACCTCGATCAGGGGCTTGCCAAAACAAAAGAGAGCGTATTTAAAAAGTTAAGCCGTGCTGTTGTTGGTAAATCCAAGGTCGACGATGAAGTTCTTGACAACCTTGAAGAGGTGCTGATTACTTCTGATGTTGGTGTTGATACCACTTTAAAGATTATTGAACGCATCGAAGAACGTGTGTCTCAGGATAAATACATGGGTGTAAGCGAGTTAAATAGTCTACTAAAAGAAGAAATAGCCGGGCTTCTGGAAGAGAACAACTCGGCCGATGTATCTGATTTTGAACTTCCTGAAACCGATGGACCTTACGTAATAATGGTTGTTGGGGTAAATGGTGTTGGTAAAACCACAACAATAGGCAAGCTTGCATATAATTTTAAACAGGCGGGTAAATCGGTAATTTTGGGAGCTTCCGACACATTCAGGGCAGCTGCAATAGAGCAGCTGGAAATATGGGCGGAACGTGTTGATGTGCCTATTATTAAACAAAAAATGGGATCAGATCCGGCTTCGGTCGCTTTCGACACTCTTGCCTCTGCTAAAGCCACTAATGCCGATGTCGTGATTATCGATACAGCAGGGCGTTTGCACAACAAAGTTGGACTGATGAACGAACTTTCGAAAATCAGAAAGGTGATGCAGAAAATTGTACCCAATGCTCCGCACGAAGTGTTGTTGATACTTGATGGCTCAACCGGACAGAATGCTTTCGAACAGGCCAAACAATTTACCAAAGCCACCGAGGTAACTGCCTTGGCGCTTACCAAACTCGACGGTACTGCAAAGGGTGGGGTAGTAATTGGTATTTCCGACCAGTTTAAAATTCCTGTGAAATACATTGGAATTGGCGAAAAACTGGAGCACCTGCAAATTTTCAGGCGCCGCGAATTTGTCGAATCACTGTTCTCGTAATCGTTTTAACTATGCCCGAAATCAACAAAGCTGAAATAAAGGCCAAAATCGAGAAAGAGATTTTTAAAACTGAGAAACAGGTAGAAGAATATAAAGAGTTAACAAGGCCTGTTGAACCCGAAAATGCTATTGGCCGTATTTCGCGGATGGATGCCATTAATAATAAAAGTGTTACAGAAGCTGCCCTTCGAAAAGCTAAGGATAAACTCGAAAAACTGCGTATTGCTTTTAACAAAGTCGATGAAAACGATTTCGGAATTTGTATCAGATGCAAACAACCTATTCCTCTCGGTCGGATTCTGATTATGCCACAGGCAATAACATGCGTAAAATGTTCGCATTAAAAGTGAGGAATTTCAATCTTCCAGGTAATAGCCTTTTGCCAGCTCAGTAAACTCCTTTATCTGTTCTTTTTGCCAGTTTTCATCTTTCCCTAATTCCTGTGCCATGATTTCTGCTACTTTCGGTGCCATCTCAATTGCAGCGCGGGCATCTAGATAAAGTACCCTTACGCGGCGTGCAAGTACATCATCGAGGGTCATGGCCATTTCTTCGCGGCAAGCCCAGATTACCTCTGCTTCGGTAAACGCAAGTCTTTTATGCAAAGGCATTCCTAAGTCAGGATATTCAGTAATCATATTTTTAATGGTTCGTGCATCAGAGCCATATACATAAAAATGATCGTTGTGGTCTGCATTCTTTTTATACCCGTGAATAGCCAGATTTTCAGTAATACAAGGTTTTTCTTCCAGTCCGGCAACCAGGGCTGCTTTATCAATAATATCCTGTCCCATTTTGCGGTAGGTTGTCCATTTGCCACCTGTAACGGTTGTTAATCCTGAAAGTGAGACAGTAATTTTATGTCCGCGTGAAATTTCTTTTGTTTTTTTCTTTCCTTCCTTGGGTGCTGCCAGTGGCCTTAATCCGGCAAAAATACTTCTAACATCACTTCGCTTCGGAGGACGCGAAAGGTATTGTCCCGCTGTATTTAATACAAATTTTATCTCTTCTTCAAGTGCCCTTGGTTCGAGACTTGCTTTCTTAACCAGCGTATCGGTGGTTCCAACAACAACTTTCCCCCTCCAGGGTACAGCAAAAAGTACCCGGCCATCATCGGTCTTCGGAATCATAATTGCATGATCGCCCTGCAAAAATTCCTTATCAAGAATAACGTGGATTCCCTGACTGGGTACTACCATTTTTCTGCTGCCCGGTTCATCCATCTGGAGAATGTCGTCGGTAAAAATTCCTGTTGCATTTACTACTGATTTAGCTTTCAATTTATACTTTTCCCCGGTAAGCATGTCTTTCGCTTTAACTCCGTTTACCAAACCATCATTGTCTTTCGTCAGATCGGTAACTTTCATGTAGTTTACAGCTACGCCATCATAATCGATTATGGTTTGTGCCAGGTTTACAGATAAACGCGCATCGTCGAATTGTCCGTCGTGATAGATTACTCCGCCGGTTAATCCATCTTGCCGTAAGGTTGGAATAGCTTTTATTGTAGACTCTTTTGAAATATGTACTGACGGTCCAAGACCAAGTTTACCAGCCATCATATCGTAAACTTTTAACCCGAGGGTATAAAACGGGCCATCCCACCAATCGTAGTTTGGAATAATAAACGACTGGTTTTTAACCAGGTGAGGAGCATTTTTGCGTAACAACCCTCTTTCTCGTAAAGCCTCTAAAACCAGCGCCACATCACCCTGTGCCAGGTATCGTACACCCCCGTGGACAAGTTTGGTGCTCCGGCTCGATGTGCCTTTGGCAAAATCTGACATTTCAAGTAACAGCGTTTTATACTTTCGTGTGGCAGATTCAAGTGCAGTTCCCAAACCGGTAGCTCCGCCACCAATTACAATAACATCCCATTCACCGGTAAACTCCTTTATTTTCTTTATTTGATTTGATCGCTTCATATTGTTTGGATTAGTTTATTCGTCTTCCCACATCTTTGCTTTGTTAAGCGCTTTTCCCCATTTTCTAACTATATTATTCATTTTATCAGAACTCAATTCAGGTGTAAACTGGGCATCTTTTTGCCATTGCGACTGAAGATCTTCAAGGCTTCTCCAGTAACCTACCGCCAGACCTGCAAGGTAAGCAGCACCCAATGCTGTTGTTTCAATCTGTTTTGGCCTGATAACCGGCGATTGTAAAGTTTCAGCCTGAAACTGCATCAACAGGTTATTGGCCGATGCACCTCCATCCACACGCAGTTCCTTAATATCAATGCCCGAATCAGCCTCCATCGACTTTAAAACATCCATTACCTGAAATGCTATACCTTCGAGGGCTGCACGGGCAAAATGACCACGGTTGGTTCCCCTTGTAATTCCAACAATTGTCCCTCTGGCATATTGATCCCAGTGCGGAGCTCCGAGCCCTGTCAATGCCGGAACAAAATAGACACCACCATTGTTCTCAACCGTTTTGGCTAGTTTCTCAATTTCAGGAGCTGTTTTTATCAAGCCCATTTGGTCGCGAAGCCATTGAATAGCAGCACCGGCAATAAAAATCGAGCCTTCGAGGGCATAAGTAACTTCATCCCCGATTTTCCAGGCAATTGTAGTCACTAGATTATTTTTCGACCGAATAATCTTTTCACCCGTATTCATCAGCATAAAACATCCTGTTCCAAAAGTGTTTTTTGCCATTCCGGGTTGTGTGCACTGTTGCCCGAAAAGAGCTGCCTGCTGGTCGCCTGCGATACCTGAAATTGGAATGTTATGTGCAAAAAGATTACCGGATGTATAGCCAACTATTTCACTCGAAGCTGTTACTTCCGGTAAAATACTTTCAGGGATATCAAGCAACTCAAGTAGTTCTGTATCCCACTGGCAGGTGTTTATATTAAAAAGCATAGTGCGGCTTGCATTCGAAATATCGGTAATGTGCTTTTCTCCCTGTGTAAGTTTCCATACCAACCACGAATCTACCGTTCCAAAAGCCAGTTTACCCTGTTTTGCTTTTTCTCTTGCTCCTTCTACATTGTCTAAAATCCATTTCAATTTTGTTCCCGAAAAATAGGCGTCAATTATTAATCCGGTTTTATCTGCGATTTTTTCCTGATGGCCTTGTTCCTTCAATAAATCACAGTATTTGGCTGTCCGGCGGTCTTGCCATACAATTGCATTATACACTGGTTTGCCGGTTTCTATGTCCCAAACAATTGTGGTTTCGCGCTGGTTGGTAATTCCGATTGCAGCAATGTCTGTTCCTTGAATATTCATTTTCGAAACGGCTTCTATGGCAACAGCTGCCTGCGACGACCATATTTCGTTGGGATCGTGCTCTACCCAGCCTGGCTTGGGAAAAATTTGTTCAAACTCTTTTTGGGCCTGCCCCGATATTTCTCCTTTTTCATTAAAAACAATTGCCCTGGAGCTTGTTGTACCCTGATCGAGGGCTAAAATATATCTCTTCATAAGTCTGTTATTTGAATAAATAAAGTTATGATTTAAACCTGAAATAAATTGTCACAAAACATTAATTCTTTAATTTAATAGTTTAAATGTCAGATTTTATTCGACGATACTGGTATTTCAACATTGAAATGATGTTGGAATTTATAAATTGCTGTTATGAAGAATGACTTTGTTTTAGAAGAAGTTGAGTCTTTTTTGTCTGATACCTTTGGCGAAAAGGCAGAAATTTATTCATCGGATTCAATTGGCGGCGGATGCATCAATCATGCCTCGAAGATTAAAACAAATGTGGGAGATTTTTTTCTGAAATGGAATGCACATTGCCAGCCTGATATGTTTTTGCGCGAGGCAGAAAGCCTGAATGAGCTGGTAAAAGCTGCAGGTGAGCATTTGTCAATTCCTAAAGTTTTTGCAGCAAAACACGTCGACAGAACCCCCGGATTTTTGGTTCAGGAGTATTTTGCTCCAGGGTACTCAAATGCCGGCGACGATGAAAAACTCGGAAGGGGATTAGCGCATATTCATCAGTATGAAAATGAGAAATTCGGTTTTTATAATGATAATTACTGCGGCTCTACTACTCAGAACAATCAGTGGTCGAACAGTTGGCCGGATTTTTTCAGGGATAATCGCCTGACTTTTCTGCTTGGCTTAATTAAAGCTGAAAGGCCACTTCCGATTTCTGAAGAAAAAGTTTATGAAAAGTTGCTGGACAGGATTCCGCAACTAATTCCCGGCGAATCTAAACCGGTATTAATACACGGCGATTTATGGTCGGGCAATTATATGATCTCGGAGAAAGGTCCGGTTTTAATTGATCCTGCCTCGTATTATGCCGATCGGGAAATGGAATTTTCGATTATTACCATGTTCGGCGGTTTTTCCCAGCGGTTTTTCGATGCTTATAACGAGGTAAATCCTTTGCCCCCTGATTGGCGAAGCCGTAATTCATTGTATCAACTCTATCATAATTTAAACCACTATTATCTATTTGGAGGCGGTTACAGGCAACAGGCTCTGTCGGTTGCAAAAAGATATCTA
The DNA here is from genome assembly GCA_039714235.1 of Bacteroidota bacterium. Classification (GTDB taxonomy): domain Bacteria; phylum Bacteroidota; class Bacteroidia; order Bacteroidales; family Prolixibacteraceae; genus Draconibacterium. The sequence continues at coordinate 10,433 of JBDLJS010000025.1, forward strand.
TAAATTTATTTGGACATTCTTTCATATAAATGCTCTTTTATTAATTCAGTTTTTGTAACTTATTCTTGCATTACAGAAATTTGGTTAAGGTGAAGAACGAAGTTTACGAGATTCCATATAGGGCAGAATTATGTTACCGGAAGAATAAAGGTGTTATTTTGCCAGAGAATGTTCCTTACATTGGAATGGGTGCTTCGAACATTGCAACCAATGCCTTTCGTTATCTTGAAATCAATATTTTTCCTGAAAAAGCTGCGGAATATTATAATTACCTGATAAAATATAAAAAACCGGGAAATGGCGTTTTAATTTCTCAGTCGGGACAAAGTTCTGAAACGCTGTGGTGTGCCGATTATTTTAAATCGTTTGTGGCTATAGTAAATAATAATGACACACCGTTAGGAAATCATCCAAATTGCAAAAAGCAAATATGTCTGTATTCAGGAACTGAGGATTTAGTTCCTACAAAAACTTATATAAACACATTGCTGGTACTCTACCTGGGATTTGGATTTAATCCGGGTAAAGTAATAGATGTTTTAAAAAGCCAGATGAATATTTTCGAACAAACCGGTAATTTACTGGGCGAACATATTTATAAAAAGGTAAGAAGACGCAAAAACAATTGCATTTATATACTTGGTAACGGGCCAAATATTGCAACAGCAAACCTGGCCGCGCTTGTTTTGAGTGAGGTTACTAAAATACCCGTTCATTCTATGTCAGTTTCGCAATACGACCATGGATATAAAGAGACTGCAAAAAACTCACTTGTTATTACCTTAAATCATGAGGGGCCGGAGTATAATCGAACAAAAGATCTTCTAAATACAATTAGAAATGCCGGAGCTGCAATATTCGAACTGGACCAGCCATTGGTTGACAGTATTTTCAGTCCGTTAACATTTCCGTTGCCAATTTATTTTGCAGCTGCTTTTTTATCTGATAAGTTAAAGATTAAAAAACCGTTTGTCATCGGAAATAAAATCACTCGTGTAACACCCAATTCCAGGTAACAGTTACTAAAACATGAGCAATACTATTGCAGGTATTTGTGCTTCTGACTATTTTTAACTCAAAACCAAATCTTGTTTTATGATTGCACGAAAAGCGCAGGAGATTACCCCATTTATTGTTATGGAAGTATTGGAGAAGGCTGCCGAAATGGAGCGGAAGGGAGTAAATGTAATTCATCTCGAAGTTGGTGAACCTGATTTTAATGTGCCTAAATGTGTTTCAGAAGCTGTGGCAGAGGCGTTTGGGGATGGCAGAACCCATTATACTCATAGCTTGGGAGATCCTGAATTACGCGAACAAATAGCCCGGAATTATAAAGAAAAGTACGGGGTAGAAATTTCTCCGGAACAAATAATTGTAACCTCGGGCAGTTCTCCTGCCATTTTGCTGGTGCTCGGAGTTTTATGTGAAATGGGCGACGAAATAATTCTTTCCGATCCGGGGTATGCCTGTTATCCGAACTTTATAAAATTTATCGATGCAAAAGCCGTTAAAGTTAATGTTTACGAAGAGGATGGATTTCAATACCGACCTTCAGAAATAGAGAAGAAAATTTCAGCAAAAACAAAAGGAATAATTATTAACAGCCCGATGAATCCGACGGGTAACCTGCTTTCGCCTGAGGTGATGAAAAAGCTGGTGAAATTTAACATCCCCATTATATCTGACGAAATTTATCATGGGCTGGTTTACGAAAACAGGGCACATTCCATATTGGAATTTACTCAGAATGCTTTTGTACTGAATGGTTTTTCTAAACTATTTGCCATGACCGGTTTGCGTTTGGGTTATGTTATTGCTCCAAAAGGATATGTGCGGCCGATGCAAAAACTCCAACAGAATCTTTTTATCTGTGCAAGCTCCACTGCCCAGCGTGCCGGTATTGCTGCATTAAAATCAGCCCAAAACGATGTGTTGGAAATGAAGGAAACATACAACAAACGAAGAAATTATATTATTTCCCGATTAAAACAGATGGGATTTGATATAAAGGTGGAACCAACCGGTGCATTTTATGTGTTTGTTAATGTGAAACACCTGTCGAACGATAGCTATAAACTGGCTTTTGATATTTTGGAAAAAGCTCATGTTGGTGTTACTCCCGGGATTGATTTTGGCGAAAACGGAGAAGGATTCCTGCGTTTTTCGTATGCCAACTCAATGGAAAATATTGCAGAAGGAATGAATAGACTTGAAAAATACCTTGATAATCGGTAATAAAGTAACAGCCTCTTTTATTATACCAAAATTTTAACACGAGTTTTACCAGACAAATTTTTCCACTTTGTTTGTCGATAAAATATGCTATTTCGTCGATAAATAAATACTTTTTTGTGTTTTAATAAAAATGCGAATTGTAAGTAATGTTTTAGTTTTTGTTTCAAATTACAAGTTAAATAAAGGTGTTTCTTTAGATTTATTGTTAATTCCAGGGGTATTTGTTATAATATGAAAAATACCAAGCGTTTATTTTGCGAATTTTTTCGGTGTCACGAAAATGTAATTCGTACGTCAATAGAGTACAAATACTTTGAAAACAGAAAACAATTTTAAACTAAAATCTTAATGTCATGAAAAAATTAAAAGTTTTAGCCATTCTTATGGTCGGTTTATTCTTAATGTCTTTTACTGCAAGCGCAACAGGCTCAAGAGCTGAATTTAAAGAGTATTCAATTTCTGCTGTCGATGACCTGTATATGGGTAAAAGTGTCAAAGCCATCTGGACTCTTAGTTACAGCAACAACGAAACTCCTGTAACAGTTGTAAAAAGAAATACCCTGGAGGGTACTGAGTATGTAGTTCACTCGAAATATTTTGCCGTTAGTTATGTGTCGTCTACAAACGGTTTTGGCGTAAGAGAGGTTCGTAACTCGTGGAGTGATGTACCTAAAAAAATCACCAGGGCTGTAGTTTCGCAGGAAGAGATGAAAAATCAGGAAATTATTACTCCCAACAAAGTTGATGATGAGAAGGCTTTAGGGCTTATTGCCAGCTATTTACCCGATTTAGTAAATGATGGATATACTCATGTGTTGAATTAGTAAAAAATAAGATATTCGTAAAAATGACCGCGGGCAACCGCGGTTTTTTTATATACATCCGCAAACAAATCCATCCGCAAGGTCGTCAAGAAATTCTTTTTCAGTTTGTTTCTCTTTTTCGGTTCCCTTGCATTTAAAACATACAGGCAAGTTCACCATAAAGTTTAATTCAGAGTTTTCACTCGTAACCGGTGATTTACAAACAAAACATGTATCTTTTATATTATCCACTTTATTTGCTGTTTACAGTGCGAAATTAGAAATTTTAAAACATGCATGGCATAAACTTTCACGTATGGTATCAGTTTTAACAGTTTCCTCGACAAACTAACGTCAGTTCGATATAAAAAATGTACCCTTAAAAAGGTATTAATTGCCCCGCCCTGAAGGACGGGGCAATTAATACAACCATTTTTCAAATCTTTAATTATATCGAACTGACGTTAACTAAGATAAATTGGCAGAGCCGATGCTGGTTTTCTGCTAAACTGTCGTTTAAATCGGGTATTTCTTCTTTGGCACAATTATTATGAATAAGTATTTAATAGTTTTTTTAGCCTGTACATTTAATTAAATTTGCGCAGGTTTTATTTTATTGAATGAAGTTGTTTAAAGTAGAAGGGGAATTTCGAGAGGGACATATTGGTTTTAGTGGTGAAGCTCCATTTTTCTTGCATAGCCAAAGCTATGAAGGAAAAATTAGCTGAAGTCCAATGAAATCAAGATGTTGTTCACAGTTTTTCAATTTTATTTTAAACAACTTTAATAAACACATTAAAGAAAATGGCATTTGTTACCAAAGTTCTCGGAAAAATTCTGGGAAATAAATCAGAACGCGATATAAAAGAATTAACTCCTTTAGTTGATAAAATCAAGGTTGAGTACCAACGGGTAGTAAAACTATCTAACGATGAATTAAGAGAAGAATCAGCAAAACTCAAGAGTATAATCGATAAACATATTAAACCTGAAGAAGATGAGATTGCAGTTTTAAAAGTTAAGGTTGAAGAGGTTGACATTCAGGAAAGCGAAAAAATATATGAGCAGATTGACAAACTGGAAGAAAAAATTGACGTTAAGCTCGAAGAAATTTTAGAAGAAATTCTGCCAACTGCTTTTGCCGTTATTAAAGATACCGCCCGTCGTTTTGCTGAAAATGAAGAAGTAGAAGTTACTGCCAGCGAATTTGATAAAGATTTGTCAGCGACTCGTGAAAGCATACAAATAAAAGGCGACAAAGCAATCTGGAAAAACAAATGGATTGCAGGAGGTAGTGAGATTACCTGGAATATGATTCATTACGATGTGCAATTGGTTGGTGGTATTGTTCTGCATCGTGGTAATATTGCCGAGATGGCTACCGGTGAAGGAAAAACACTTGTTGCAACATTGCCGGTATTCCTGAATGCATTAACGCGGAGAGGTGTACATGTTGTAACGGTTAACGATTACCTTTCGAAACGTGATGCCGAGTGGATGGGACCGATGTATGAGTTTCACGGACTCACGGTAGATTGTATCGACAAGCATCAGCCAAACTCAGAATCCAGGAGAAAAGCCTATAATTCTGATATTACATTTGGAACAAACAACGAGTTTGGTTTCGATTATCTTCGCGATAATATGTCGATTAACCCTGAAGATTTGGTTCAGCGGAAACATAACTACGCCATTGTCGACGAGGTTGACTCTGTTCTTGTTGACGATGCACGGACTCCTTTAATTATTTCAGGCCCGGTGCCAAAAGGCGAAAACCAGCAGTTCGAAGATCTGAAAGGATATGTTGAGAAACTATTTAAAGCACAGCGTGATTTAGTGAATAAAATATTCATCGATGCCAAAAAGCTGTTAACAAAAGAAAATGCTACTGACGCTGAGAAAAAGGAGGGAGGTTTGTTACTTCTGCGCGCCCATAAAGGTCTGCCAAAAAACAAATCAATAATAAAATTCCTGAGTGAGGAGGGAATGAAAGCGGTTCTCCAGAAAACCGAGAATCTTTATATGCAGGAGAACAGCAAGAACATGCATATTGTTACCGATCCGCTTTTCTTTATTATCGAAGAAAAACAAAATTCGGTTGAGTTAACCGATAAAGGTATCGACCTTATTTCCAAAGGGCTTGACGACTCCGAATTTTTTGTTCTTCCTGATATGGGAGGTAAAATGGCCGAGCTGGAAAATTCAGGCATGGCACACGATAAACTGCAGGAAGAAAAAGATAAACTGTTGCAGGACTATTCCGTAAAATCGGAACGCGTTCATACTATTAACCAGTTGTTTAAAGCATACACCATGTTCGAAAAAGATGTGGAATATGTTGTAATCGACAACAAGGTTAAAATTGTTGATGAGCAAACCGGTCGTATTATGGAAGGCCGTCGCTACTCCGATGGTTTGCACCAGGCGATAGAAGCCAAAGAAAGAGTAACTGTTGAGGCTGCCACACAAACTTTTGCAACAATTACTCTTCAGAACTATTTCAGAATGTACCATAAGCTGGCAGGTATGACAGGTACTGCAGAAACCGAAGCAGGAGAATTATGGGATATATATAAACTGGAAGTAGTAGTTATACCAACTAATCGGCCAATAGTTCGCGACGACAGGGAAGATCTTGTGTTTAAAACAAAGCGAGAAAAGTATAATGCTGCAATTGATGAAATTGTAAATCTGAATAAAGCAGGACGTCCGATTTTGGTAGGTACCACATCGGTTGAAATATCGGAGCTGTTAAGCCGGATGCTAAAAATAAAAGGCATAAAACATAATGTGTTAAATGCCAAATTACATGCCCGAGAAGCAGATATTGTAGCAGAGGCCGGACAATCGGGAACAGTTACCATTGCTACCAACATGGCGGGTAGGGGAACCGATATTAAACTTACCGACGAAGTGAAATCTGCTGGTGGTTTGGCCATAATTGGTACAGAAAGGCACGATTCAAGGCGCGTTGACCGACAGTTGAGAGGACGTGCCGGACGACAGGGTGACCCGGGATCTTCACAATTTTACGTTTCACTCGAAGACGATTTAATGCGTCTGTTTGGTTCTGACAGAATTTCAGGAATAATGGACCGACTTGGTTTACAGGAAGGCGAAGTAATTCAACACTCCATGATTTCGAAATCGATTGAAAGGGCACAGAGAAAAGTGGAAGAGAATAACTTCGGAATTCGTAAACGATTGCTGGAGTACGACGATGTAATGAATTCGCAGCGTGAGGTTATTTACAAAAAACGAAAGCATGCCTTGTTTGGCGAGCGCCTCGAAGTGGATGTGCTAAATATGATGTACGATTCAGTTGAAGAGTTGGTAAATGATTATCATGGAGCCGACATGTTCGAAGATTTTAACATGGAACTTCTTCGGTTATTGTCTATTGAGTCTCCTGTAAATGCCGAGGAGTTTAAAACGCTGAATCCCGGAGAAGTAATTGAACGCATTTACGAAAAAATGATAAATGGCTATAACCGGAAAGTAGAGGTAATATCGAAACAGGCATACCCGGTTATAAAAAATGTTTACGAAACAAAAAAAGAGGTTTACCAGAATATTGTTGTTCCAATAACAGATGGGAAAAAAGTATTCCAGATTGTATGTAACCTGGAAAAGGCTTACGACAATAAAGGAAAAGAACTGGTTAAATCATATCAGAAACAAATTGTATTGAATACCATCGATGAAGGCTGGAAAGAACAACTTCGCGAGATGGATGATTTGAAACAATCGGTACAAAATGCTACTTACGAGCAGAAAGATCCTTTGTTAATTTATAAGTTCGAATCGTTTAACCTGTTTAAGATTTTGGTTGCCAAGGTGAATAAGGATGTGGTTTCAACACTCATGAAAGGGCAGATTCCGATTCAGAATCCTGACCAGGTACGACAGGCAGAATCGAGAAAGAGAACCGATATGAGCCGGTACAAAACTCAAAAGTCTGAATTACCAAGTGCAGAAAATGCTATGGAAGGAGCCAATACACAGACTCAGGAACAGTCAAGGCCTCAGCCGGTTAAGGTAGAGAAGAGAGTTGGCCGAAACGATCCGTGCCCGTGCGGCAGCGGGAAAAAATATAAACAATGCCACGGACGTGGTGGTGCTTAATTGATTAATTAGAACTATACATTATGATTAACTTACTCAGCTTCATTCACTGGAATGTAAATCCTGAAATTTTTAGTTTAGGCCCGTTATCGATCCGATGGTATGGATTGCTTTTTGCATCGGGATTTTTAATTGGATATTACATTGGCGAACGGATGTTAAAATCGGAAAATGTAAATTCCAAATGGCTCGATAGTCTTTTCTTTTATCTTATTATTGCAACCATAGTTGGTGCCCGTTTAGGCCATGTATTTTTTTACGGTTGGGAATATTATTCTCAAAATCCGAAGGAGATAATTATGATATGGCACGGTGGTCTGGCAAGCCACGGAGGAGCAATAGGAATATTAATTGCCTTGTATATTCATTCCAGGATAGTAACAAAACGTACTGTATTTTGGACCCTCGACAGGGTAGCAGTACCAACTGCTCTGGTTGGAGCCTTTATCCGTACCGGAAATCTGATGAATTCTGAAATTTACGGTAATGAAACTACTTTGCCATGGGGATTCATATTCGAAAGAAATGGTGAAGTAATGGCAAAACATCCTACTCAGATTTATGAAGCATTGGCCTATTTGCTGGCATTCGGAATATTAATGTTCCTCTATTGGCGAACAAACTCTAAAAACAGGCCGGGATTGTTAATGGGAGCATTCTTTATCCTGATATTCATTCCGCGTCTTTTAATCGAGTTTATTAAGGAAGACCAGGAGGCTTTTGAAGCAGGAATGGCTCTGAACATGGGACAATGGTTAAGTATTCCGTTTATATTAATTGGTGTTTTCTTTGTTTGGAGAGCCTTAAAGAAACCGGAGGTAGTATTTAAAAACGGATAAAATTTTTTAAGCTGAATAAACACTGTTCAGCATTTTTTGTTAATAGAAAAGAGTGTTTTAGGTATTTTATTTCACTTCTAAGAATTTTTTTACTAATCATTTTATAATAAAGAAACAATATGTTGGAAATTGGGAAATACTCAATGGTTACGCTTGCATATGACTTGCGGTTAGATGACGAAAACGGTGAAATTATTGAGCAGGCAACAGAAGAGAAACCATTGCAGTTTTTGTATGGCGCGGGTGCTATGCTACCGAAATTCGAAATGCATTTGGCCGGATTGCGTCAAAATGATCCATTCACAATTAAACTAACCAGAAATGAAGCATACGGAGATGTAAACAATGATGCCATTGTTGAGCTTCCCCAAAGTGTATTTCTTGTAAACGGTGAATTTGACAGCGAACTCATTAAGGTTGGAAATACAGTACCAATGATGAGTGGTAACGGGCAACGATTAAACGGACTTGTATTGGAAGTAAACAACGAAACAATTAAAATGGACTTCAATCATCCGCTTGCAGGTGAGGATTTATATTTTGCAGGCCGTGTAATTGAAGTACGCGAAGCTTCCGATCTTGAATTGTCCCAGATACTGGGTGGCGGCGGCGGATGCAGCACCTGCAGCTCAGATAGTTGTGATGATGGTTCGTGCAGCACAGACAGCCAGGATGGTTGCGGATGTGGTTGCTAATTAATTTTGATTATTAGTTCAATTTAATATCTTTAACCCTGTTTTTTTGATATCCCGAAGGAAACAGGGTTTTTTGCATAATAGTATGAATACGTTTGGACAGATATTTCGTCTAACCTCATTTGGCGAATCTCATGGTAAGGGCATTGGCGGTATAATAGATGGTTGCCCGGCCGGTTTATCTATAAATATAGATCATATTCAGAAGGAGTTATCACGCAGGAAACCCGGACAATCTAAAATTACAACACAGCGTAAAGAACCAGACCACGTTGAATTCCTCTCTGGAGTGTATGAAGGGAAAACCCAGGGAACTCCAATTGCATTTGCTGTTTGGAATAAAGATCAGCATTCAAATGATTATAACAACTTAAAAGATGTTTTTCGGCCATCACACGCCGATTTTACCTATATCAAAAAATATGGTACGCGCGACCACAGGGGAGGAGGACGCTCTTCTGCCCGGGAAACCATTGCGCGGGTTGTGGCAGGGGCAATTGCAAAGCAAATACTTGAGGCAGAAGGCGTAAGCATTAATGCCTATGTGTCGCAGGTAGGTGAAATTAAACTCGAAAAAGATTATACCCAACTCGATTTATCAATAACAGAAAGTAACATTGTAAGGTGTCCTGATACTGAGGTTGCTGACCAAATGATTGCAAGGATTGAGGAAGCCGCGAAAGACAGGGATACGGTTGGGGGAATAATCACTGGTGTAGCTACAGGGGTTCCTGCTGGTTGGGGCGAACCTGTTTTTAATAAACTGCATGCCGACTTAGGACACGCCATGCTTGGCATCAATGCTGTAAAAGGCTTTGAATATGGCTCAGGTTTTGCCGGAACAAAAATTAGTGGTTCGCAACACAACGATGTTTTTATTAAAACTGAAAAAGGAATAAGGACAAAAACAAATAACTCAGGTGGAATACAAGGAGGAATATCGAATGGTGAAGATATTTACTTTAACGTTGCATTTAAACCTATTGCTACTTTGTTAAAAGAGCAAAAAACAGTTAATAATGATGAAGATGAAGTAACCATTAATCCTAAAGGGAGACATGATCCCTGTGTATTACCCCGTGCCGTGCCAATTGTTGAAGCAATGACAGCTTTAGTATTGGTTGACCATTTTTTATTGAATAAACATAACACAATTTAAAATTATGCCCAGAAGAAAAAGAAACAGAAGAATTCAGGTTCCCCCTGTTATTAAAGGAATGTCGGTTTATGGTGTTCGTGGACGCAAATCGAATGAAGTAGTATTGCATTTGGAAGAGTACGAAGCAATTCGTTTGCTCGATTACCAGAATCTTACCCAGGAAGAAGCTGCAGTTTACATGGATGTATCGCGGCCTACTCTTACAAGAATCTATGAAGAAGCACGAAATAAAGTTGCAACTGCTTTTGTCGAAGGACGCGACCTGATTTTTAGAGGTGGTGATATTTATTTCGATAAAAACTGGTATAAATGCAATTCATGCAAAGCAAGTTTCAGCGACTACTCCGATACTGTTGATCATTGCCCTGTGTGTGGTGCGAATAAACTTATTTCACTTAACGAATTTTTCTCTTCGTAGCATAAAAACAAAACCTCCGGCTCAATAGCCGGAGGTACCCAATTAAGTTGTGATAAAACCAGAGCCCTAGTACACTAGGAATATACAAGTTACAACTTATACCCATTCAAGTCAATACCTATTTGCTTAATTACCAGTATTTTTGCTAAATATATTTTTTAAATAATTCTGAAATCGCTGTCAACAGTAAGCTTTAGAAGTATTTAGAATAAATTAAATTTTTTGAATGTTTTTTTAAAAAACTCATCGATAGATTTTTCCATTTATCATATATTTGCCTGCTAATATTTTTTTATATGAAAATTCGTAAGCTATTAAGGATTTTACATCGCGATTTAGGCTATTTTATCGTTGCGATGACAATTGTATATGCATTGTCAGGAATTTTTTTAAATCACCGTCATGATTTCAATCCTGATTATAAAATTTTTGTTGTCAACTTTAATTCAGGTATTGAAAACAAATCAACGCTAACTGAACCAGAAGTGAGAAGTGTGTTGGATGATTTACCTTACAATGTAAAATACAAGAAACACTACTTAAATAACCATGGCGATATAAAAGTTTTTATAGAAAATGGTGAAGTTGTAATAGATCCTCTATCGGGAAGAGGAACAATGCACTACCTTCAGAAACGCCGGATTATTTTCGAGATGAACAAATTACACAAGGCATCTATAGGAACACTGTGGAAATGGGTGAGCGATATTATGGCAGTAATTCTGTTATTTGTTGCTGTGTCGGGGCTGTTCCTGTTAAAAGGCAAGCGTGGTTTTAGCCGTTGGGGATTATGGTGGACAATTGGTGGAATTGTCGTACCTTTGATTTTTGCATTATTATTTATTTAATAACCGATAAATTTTTAAAGATGATGAAAAAGTTGGTACTAATTAGTTTTGTTGCCCTGTTAATCTTTGGCTGCGGAACGCAAGCTAAAAAGCAGGAAGCAAAAAGTGTTGAAGTTGAAAAAGAGGTAGTTGTTTTGACTGTTGACGAACTGTACGAAAAAGCAGTTGATCTAACAGACAAAGAGGTAGTTGTTAAGGGCACAGTGATGCACGTGTGCAAACAAGGCGGACATCGTTGTTTTTTGATGGGTAGTAGCGAAGATGTTACTATTCGTGTAGAGGCCGGGGAAAAAATCGGGGCCTTTACCCAAGAGCAAATGGGAAGCGATCTTGAAATTGTGGGAGTTTTCAAAGAGGTTAAAACCGAAGCAGATGCTCATAACCCGGCGAAAGAACATGGAGAAGAGGCTGCAGACGAAGATCACGAACATGACGCTGACGCTGATGAAGCTCACCAGGTTATTGCTGCTAACGAAGAGGGTGCCGAAGTTGTTTATTTTATTGAAGGAATTAAGGTTAAAGAACTTTAAAGCATAAATTAAATACAACTGACCAAAAGGAGGACATTATTGTTCTCCTTTTTTATTTGGTTTCGCAGGAATAAAATCAAGCGACACAGAGTTAACGCAGTGGCGTGTATTTTTATCGGTAAATCCTTCGCCATAAAAAACGTGACCAAGGTGTCCGCCACAATTCTTGCAGGTAATCTCTGTACGGTGTCCGTCGGTATCAGTCGATTTGTGTACTGTACCTTCAATCTCATCGTCAAAGCTTGGCCATCCACAGTTCGAGTCAAACTTATCGGATGATTTGTAAAGGGCAGCACCACACCTTTTACACATGTAGGTTCCATTTTTTTTATGGTTGGTATATTTCCCTGTGAAAGGATATTCGGTACCTTTTTCAATAATTACAAAATGCTCGAAGTCTGTTAAATTCTTGTAATCCATTTTTTTTGCTTTTGTTAAACTATCAGATTTATTGTCCTGTGCATTCACCCCGATAGTTGTCAGCAGGAATAAAATAATAATTGCTCTCATGGTATTATCTGAAACAATATTTCAGACAATATGGTTTAAAATGATAAGTCTACAAGGATAATCACTTCTACACAATTTGTGGTTCAAACCATAGATGCTACCTTTAACCGATTATTAAATAAAAATTAGATGGAACTAACAGTTCTTTACCAGGACCAGGATATAATTGTGGTTGATAAGCCGGTAGATTTGCCGGTTCATAAAAATGATTTTATGCCACACGATGCCGATTATCTGACTAAGCTGGTGGGTGATTTAACCGGAAAATGGATTTACAATGTCCATCGTCTCGATTCTAAAACTTCAGGAGTAATAGTTTTGGCTTTGTCGAAAGAGACAGCCCGGCAAATGACTTTAAAGTTTGAAAATAAAGAAGTAAAAAAAACATATTATGCTATTGTTCAGGGTAATCCTGGTGAAGGTGTATTCGATAGGAAAGTTTTGGTAAAGAAAAAAGCAAAGTTCAAAAAGCCGGCGATAACGGGATTTACAACCCTGAAGACAATAAAAACTGATATTTCATACAAAGAAAAAACAGACATTGAGTTGAGCCTTGTGGAAATTAAACCGGAAACCGGCCGATGGCACCAAATACGCCAGCACTTTGCACAACATCGTTTCGATATTCTTGGAGATTCGCATCACGGTGATTTTACTCTAAATAAGATCGTTACCGAAAAAACAGGAGTAAAGAGGTTGTTTCTACATGCTGAAAGGCTCGAATTCAATCATCCTGTAACAAATAAACTGGTTGAATTTTCTGCAGCACTGCCCGAATCATTTAATGAAGTAATGCATCGTTTGAAAAATAATTGAAATGAGAAGATTTATAATATTATTCCTGTTGCTCGTTCCGTGTTATTTATTTGCACAACAACCTGCAAAAAATAGTCTTACAATCGAGGATTTTTCCAGTTGGAGAACTATTGAAAATGCACAGATTTCTAACGATGGTAATTATATCGTTTACGAATTAAATCCGCAAAAAGGTGATGGTACCCTGGTTGTAAAAAACAAAAGCCGTATAGACTCAATTTCAAGAGGTTATAAAGCCGCAATAGGGAGTAAAAACGATTTTATTGTTTACCATATTAAACCAAAGTCAGAGGAAGTACGAAAAGCAAAAATAGATACAGTAAAGAAGGATAAAATGCCTTCCGACAGTTTGGGAATATTTATATTCGGAAATCATAAGATGATAAAGTATCCCAAAATAAAATCGTACAAGTTACCGGAAGAGAATGCCGAATGGATTGCTTTTTTACGTGAAAAGCAGAAAGAAAAAAATGATTCGATCAAAGAGGAAAAAACAAAACAACCGGGCGATAACCTGGTGCTATTAAAACCTGAGGAAGGTGACTCCATTGGTTTTAAAAATGTTACGGAATATGCCTGGTCGAAAAAGGGGCAATCACTGGGAATAATTCAGCAAACAAAAGATTCGGTTTCAACCACATCCTTTTTTAGTGTTTTCATTTCTGAAACGGGCGAATCGAAACAGATTCTTTCAAAAGAAGGGTGGATTAAAAAAGCCGTCTTAAGCGACGATGGAGAGCATTATGCCTTTCTTTTATCGACAGACACCATCGATGAAAAAGTATACTCGTTATATTCAGGTACGTTAACCGTCGATCCGCAAATATTGGTTGATGAGGGCACTCAGGGAATTCCGGGTGGCTGGACACCCAGCGAAAATGGTAATATCTATTTTTCAGAGGATGGAACAAAGCTGTACCTGGGAACTGCAGAAAAACCGGAACCTGCACCAAAAGATACTATTCCGGATGATGAAAAACCAAAACTGGATATCTGGAACTGGAAAGATTTGAAACTTCAGCCACAGCAAAAACTGGAAGCAGAAAAGGAACAGAAACGTACCTGGCTGGCTGTTTACTATCTTGCTTCAAACCAATTTGTTCAGTTGGCCGATATAAGAATAAAACAGGTTTCTACCATACAAAAAGGAAACGGAGATGTTGGCCTTGGGTATGACGATACACCATACTTACGTGCATCGAGCTGGACAGGCGAACGAAACCGCGACTATTACCTCGTTGATTTTAAAACCGGAATTAAACGAAATATTGTAAATAATAAGTCGTACGTGAGATTATCGCCGCAGGGGAAGTTTATTGTTTGGTACGAACCCCGCGACAGCAGCTATTATGCGCAGTCGACTGATATTAATAAGCTTGATATTATTTCACTCACAAAAGTAATTCCTGTTAGTTTTTACAACGAAAGGCACGATACGCCTAATGATCCCCGGCCTCACGGAATAGCAGGCTGGAGCGAAGACGACAGGTTTGTTTATATCTACGATCGGTTTGATATATGGAAACTCGATCCTACAGGCGAAAGAGTTCCGGTAAATATGACCAAAACATTTGGGCGAAGAAACCTGATCCGGCTGAGATATGTTAAGCTTGATAAGGATTTGGAGCATATTCCGACCAACGAAACAATTCTGTTGAGTGTTTTCGACGAAAAAACCATGTCAACCGGGTTTTTCAGAACAAGGCTGAATGCAGTAAAAGAACCCGAATTGCTGATTATGGATAAGTACATGTTTGGAGGGATTAAAAAAGCCAAAAACGGTGATAAGTTATTGTGGATCAAACAAAACGTTTCAGTATTTCCAGATTTATGGAGCAGTAACCTCGAATTTAAACACGCCGGGAAAGTATCGGAAGGCAATGCACAACAAAAACGGTATAAGTGGCCAAAGGCAGAATTGGTGGAATGGATATCGTTTACAGGAGAAACATTAAAGGGCATTTTATATACTCCCGAAAAGATGGAACCCGATACAAAATACCCCATGATTGTTTACTTCTATGAACGAAGTTCGGAGGGATTGCACAGGCATCAGCATCCTTATCCAAGCCGTTCAACCGTAAATAAAACGTTTTATACAAGCAATGATTATGTGGTTTTTGTACCCGATATTACATATAAAACTGGGTATCCGGGCGAAAGCGCCTATAATGCCATAGTGAGTGGTACACAACACATTATAAATAAATATTCGTTTGTCGACAGCAAAAAAATTGGCTTACAGGGCCAAAGCTGGGGTGGTTACCAAACAGCTTGGTTAATAACCCAAACCGATATGTATGCTGCAGCCATGGCTGGTGCACCGGTTAGCAACATGACCAGTGCTTACGGTGGAATCCGTTGGGGGACTGGATTGAGCCGAATGTTTCAATATGAACATACACAGAGCAGGATAGGGGGGACCTTATGGGATAAACCACTTTTATATATCGAGAATTCACCATTGTTTCATGCCCCAAAAGTGAATACGCCACTGTTAATGATGCACAACGACAACGACGGAGCTGTGCCGTGGTACCAGGGAATAGAAATGTTTGTTGCGCTTCGACGGCTTGATAAGCCGGTATGGATGCTTACATATAATGGAGAACCGCATAACCTGCCGGCAAAAAGCTGGGCAAACAGGGTAGACCTCAGTCGCCGAATGTTTCAGTTTTTTAATCACTATATAAAAGATGAACCTGCACCGGAATGGATGGAGTCAGGTGTTCCTGCTGTGGAGAAAGGAAAGAGTCTCGGATATTAAGTATTTGCCCTTGTTTGTCTGTTTGTGGTATGCGTTAATCGAAAAAAGTAGTAATTCGCTGATTTATACATGAACTTTGAAGTAACGATTTTATGTATTGAACGTCATAACAGAAATAACTTCAAAGTCATGAAAAAATTAGCAGTTATACTTTTCGCAGCTCTCATTGGTTTTTCATCATGCAGTTACGAACCCGGTGTTTCGGAAGCGTTTACCAAATACCGGTTTAAAGACGGAGTTACCACCATTACCGTTCCAGGCTGGGTAATTAACCTTGCAGCCGGTTTGGGCGATTTAGAAGAATCGGAACGCGAAATCCTTGAAAGCATTGATAAAGTGAAAGTTCTGGCTGTTGAGGATGATGATTTAAATGCAAGGATTGATCTGCACGAAGAATTTTACAATCATATTAACCGAAAAGGTAACTACGAAGAATTACTCGTGGTAAGGAATAAGGATGAGAATGTAACCATTTTCGGTAAAATGGACGAATCGGTTATTGAAGAGATGGTTATACTCGTTGGTGGCGACGACAACGCTATGATTTATATAAAAGGCGAAATAAGGCCGGAATTAATAAACGACCAGATCAATATCACGGATCCGAATAAATTTCTGAGTTTCGATTTTTAAAACTACATATCGATTAAATCATTTCTTTTAAAGCAGTTTCAACACGCAAAGTATAATTATCAATCTGTTCTTTTTCTTCAAAGCCTATAATCATCATATCTACACTGCCAAGACCAAGAACAAACCTAAGCGAGTTGTCAATTTTTTCGCTGTCGTTACGGAGTTTTCCATTACCCACCAGTTTCATCCCGATAACTCCTTTACCTGCCTGGTGTAATTGATTAATAACCTCAACAACCTCTTCGGGTTCAGGTTTGTCCATGGCTATGCCGTACGGATTAATTCGCACATGAATTACATCGACCCAGGGGTGGTTTACAGCATCTTTCATAGCATCGAGCGAATGGACAGATACTCCGTGTGCCCTGATAATGCCTTTGGCTTTCAAATTTTCGAGTATGTCCATTTGTGGTTTCATGGTTTCTGTCCAGTTCTCTTCAACCATGCAGTGTATCTGTACCAAATCAATATAATCGGTATTTAATTCTTTTCTGAAACGGTCTACCACAATATTGGCATCGGGCCTTTCTGGTTCCGGTATACCACCTTCGCGAACCCAGATTTTAGAAGTCAGCGTGTATTCTTCCCGGTTCCTGTCTTTTAGGGCCTCTGCAATCAATTGGTGTGTACCGTATGTGTCGGCAGTGTCGAAATAACGGATGCCTTTATCGTAGGCAAATTGAATTAAATCGAGGCTTTTATGTTTATCCTGTTTGGCCAGAAAACTGCTGCGGTTTGAACCATGGACTCCGGTACCCATCCCCAACAGGGTAGTTTTAATATCCGAATTTCCCAACTTAACCTTTAGAAACGGATCGGTGGATTTAAAATTCGATTTACAAGAAGACAAAGGTCCGCTAAACATAAGGTGGGCTGTGCCCATTCCCAGCGCCCCAATAAATTTTCTACGGTTCATATTAAGTTTAGTCATACCAAACAGTTTAGTTTTTTTATAACAATTAATTATAAAATTTAGTTTTTACCAACTTTTTACTTTAAAATATTTTTAGGTTGATAATGTCTTTTTAGCCAGCTGGCCAAACCATCCAAACCAGGGAAAAGTACCCTTTCAGTAATATTCGCCTGGTCGAGTTTATCGCGTATTTCCCATTTTAATTCTGCCGGAATTATTATTCTTCGGTATATATCAGGGTGTTGCGCCAGCCAATCGTCTAAAATGGTAGTGGCATTGGTCATAATCGAAAAAAGAGCAAACTGGTTTACAATCCTGTCGTCGAGCGATGGCGGCTCGAAAAACAGAACATGTCCCGAACCGATTATTTCATCCAACTCTTGTAATGTTGGAAACTTCGATTCGAGCATTTCAACGGTAAAAGCATTGCATTTTTCATCAATCAACAGCTGCTGCATCGGTTCCGGGATAAGTTGATTTACTTTAACAAAATCAAGTTTCCAGATAACACCATCAATATCGAATTTTTCGGTGTTTGCTGTAGCAAAGTGCATGGCCACAAAAGGGGAGTAGGTCCAGTCGAGCAAACGTGTTGGCAGCCCGTGGTGCTGAGCCAGAACCAAAGAACGAAGTTGCGTACTGGTTTGGCTCGTATCTCCCGAACGGGCATATTTTCTGAAATTCCGAAGAAGATGATATTCCAGCTCGGGACGGATACCGCTGTTTCGTAAAAAGCTGTTTTGGAGTTGGTACCTGCAATCGGATAATCCCCGAAAAGCAAAATCGCTTCTAAAACGGTCCAGCCCGGATTTCCACGATTCGTGATACACTTCATCAACAAGCTCTTTCCAGCTTGTAATTCTTACATCATTAGCAGTAATCTTACAGTCCATTTATTGCCCTATATTTGTTTTTATTCTCTCTCCTAAGTTAATAAAAACTAAAAGAGGAAACCATAAAAATGATTTCCTCTTTCGACTGTTTAATTATTTTTAATCCTGATTAAATCAGGCTACTTATCTTCGAGCAAATATGCATCGCTGCTGCCGCCTCCCGAAATGGTGTCTTTTTCAGGTTTTATCTTTGTGGCATCGTTATAGTCTATTGATTTTGAAGGCTTTTCTGTTTTAACTTTGTTGGTAATAACCTTATCAACCGGGTCACATTTTTTTACCAGATTAATTTTGTGGCTGATTTTTAATCCGAGTATGTAAAAAATGGATGAGATGAGAATTATTGCTTTCATAATGGCTTATCTGTTTCAAAATTTACACCAAATTATGTAAATCAATATAAACGGTGAAACAATATCTGTGAATTACCCAATGTTTTCTGCCAACTGTGAAAATTAGTCGGCAAAATGCAATGGTGGCAAAAGTGGTTAAGCTATATTTTTAACTGTGCCAGGTAATCGTAATGGTCGCCTTTAAGAACCGGTTTGCAGGTAAACCCAACTTCATTGGCTATTTTGGTAAGTGTTTCGAAATCGATAAACAGCCAGTCGAACTCAGTTGAGGAATTCCGGAAAGTAACTGTATATTTCATTTCGCCATAGTAGTTCTGGCTGGCTAAATCAACCCACTGCGATCCATCATCCTCTTCAAAAAGGTATTTAATGTCAGACGAATCGATAAGTACCTGGCCTTTTTCTGTTAAGAGTGTTTTTAAATGAGCCAGCAGCTTTTTTAATCCATCTATAGTTCCGCCAATTCCTGCACCATTCATTAACAAAAGAATGGAGTCGAACTGTTTACCATTAAATTCATGAATGTCGGTAGTAAGCGTTTTCACAATCCCCCGCTTTTTCATTACTTCCCCCGCCAGTTCCGATTTTTCGAGGGCAGTAACGTTGTAACCTTTTTTTTGTAATATAAGCGAATGCGCCCCTGCCGCTGCTCCAATGTCAAGGATTTTTCCCCTGCATTTTTTCAGGGCGGCCTGTTCCGTTTCTGGCATTTCATTTTTTGTTCTGAAGAAATATGACGCAGGAATTGATTCACCTTCGGTGTAATTGGAATTGACCTGTATGTCGGGGGCTTTCCCTTTCTCAAAATACTCTTTAATGGCTTGGCCAAAAGGATCGTTCATAAATCTGGGTTCTAATCAGGTTAAGTTATTTTTTCTTATTTTCGATACTTAATTAATAACGAATAAATTATGATCCGGTTCAATTTACTCATCCCAATTGCAATTTTTCTTTTAACTGGTTATGCAAAAGAACAAAATATTTCTGACTGGCGGGGCCCAAACCGCGATGGAATTTATCACGAAACCGGCTTATTGAAAGAATGGCCGGAGGACGGGCCAGAAATGCTGTGGTCATTCGAAGGGCTCGGATACGGGCACAGTGCCGTGGCAGTTGCCAACGATAAAGTGTATGTAAATGGTATTAAAGACACTCTCGAATCAATGGGAACACTTTTTACTTTCGATTTAGCCGGAAATCTGCTCTGGGAAAAAGAGTTCGGAAAAGATTTCAGCCTGAATTTTCATGGTACGCGCTCAACACCGGTGGTAGTTAACGACCTTATTTACATTGAAAGCGGAATGGGGGCGGTTTATTGTTTAAAAGCCAAAAATGGCGAAGAGGTGTGGTCGAAAGATTTTATCGAAGACTTTGGTACCGATTCGGTTATACAGTTTGGATATTCAGAGTCGGTACTGATTGATGGTGACGACCTGGTTTGTGTGCCGGGAGCACAAGAAAACAATGTGGTTGCCTTAAACCGTTTTAACGGAGAACTGGTTTGGGCATCAGCAGGAGAGGGGGAGCCGGCAACTTATAATTCGCCCATAATGATTAACCACAACGGGCAAAAACTGGTAATTGCCACGACAGCAAATTCCATTATGGGAATTGATGCCAATACCGGAGAGAAATACTGGCGGGTGGAACATACCCAACAAAATAAAATACATGCCAACACCCCGGTTTATGCAGGGGGCAAACTGGTGGTTGCAAGTGCCGATCGTACAAAAACTTCCGGAATGGTACAGCTACAGCTTTCGGAAGATGGAAAAGAGGTTGTTGAAACCTGGAGAAATCTTAAAGTGCGTAATTTTATGGGAGGAGTAATAAAAATAGACACCTGTTTATACGGCTCGTCGTATATGCGCAAAAACTGGGAAGTGATAAACTGGAATACGGGCGAATCGTTGGTGCAGAATAAAGAGCTGGGCGGAGGTGCCATTATTTATGCCGATGGCCTGTTTTATTGCTATGCTGAGCGCGACGGTGAAGTGGCGCTTGTTGATGCCTCTCCTGAGAAATTTGAGATTATAAGCCGATTTAAAGTACCCATGGGAACGAAAGAACACTGGGCTCACCCGGTAATCGATAATGGTGTTTTGTATGTCAGGCATGGCGATGCGCTGATGGCTTATGATGTTAAAGAACAGTAGTCAGTCTCAGTAGACAGTAGGCAATTTTGAATAGATATTGTAAAATTAAATAATTATGAGAACAATATTGATTGTATTATTCCTTTTCTCCTTAATGGTTGGATTTGCCCAAACCACCAAATATTCGCCAAAAGATTTGGAGAGCTGGCAGGCACTGGGCGTTGGTAACGGCTTTGTTACCCATGGCCAGTTTTTTATGGAAGAGGTTGAAGGCAGTAAAGGATTTATGATTTTATCGCCCGAAAAATATGGAGATGTAGTACTGCGATACGAAGTGATGACACTAAATGCAGCAACTGTGCTGGTGGCCATTTTAAACGCTTCGGATATTGGTAAATCAACGGAACTGACAATTAAAGAAAACAGCGATAATTTTGGTTTCTGGACCAAAGAAGTAGAGGACTATATGTTTGGTTTCAGGGTTATGGCCCATAATTCGACCCCATTTTTACGAAAACACCCGGTTGAACAGGGTAAAAACGGAGTGATTGGCCTGGCAGTAAATGATGTAATGCAAACGGGCTGGCGGCATAAAGTTGAGTGCGGTAAAAAAGGCAGCCGTTTATGGCTTAAAATAGATGGAAACACAATAATTGATGTTACCGACGATAACCCTCTTCAGGCAGGCAAAATAGCCATCAGGGTGCGGGGCACTGCCAACGAACCGGGCAAATGTATGGTTCGTAACCTCGAAATTGAAGGATCACCCGTAAAATAGAAAGGATACGAGCCACGATAACCAGATAGTGAGGTCGAAATAAAAAGCTGAAGATATTATGACACTGTTTACTAAACGAAATATAATCTGGGGCCTTGGGTTTGTGTTACTCATTCTGGTTAACATTATAGTTGAACGTTTCCTTTTACCCTACTGGGGATTAGACAACACAGATAAAAACGATATTTACTTTAAAAGCTGGTGGATTGTGGTTGGGCTTTGGCTGCTGTTTGGAAGAATGCTTCTGAAATTCGTGGACAGAAAATCCGGTAGAAAGTAATTTTATACTAAAAATATTTCCGCCGTCAAGGGATAAAACGATATTGCCCTTAAACCTCAATCTCCCCAATCAGATAGGTAACAGCCCTTCCTCCAATTTCAACACGTTTCCCCAAGTGTTTGCAGTATAAAACACCACCACGCTCTGAAACCTGTTTGGCAATTAGTTCGGTTTTGCCCAGCTGTTTTGCCCAGTAAGGGATAAGCATGGTATGTGCCGAGCCGGTAACCGGGTCTTCGTTAACACCTACTGCCGGGGCAAAAAAGCGCGATACAAAGTCGAACTCTTCAGAGGCTGAGGTGCAGATTACCCCGCGTGCACCGGAACCGGAAATTTTTTGAAAATCGGGTTTCAGGTTTGTAACTTCTTCCTGGTTGTTAAAAATCAGCATAATATCGTCGCGGCCTCTGAATGCCTGCAAAGGATTAATATTAAAAGCATCGTGCAGGTTTTGCGGAACTTTAATTTCTTTAACCGGCGAAGCAGGAAAATTAAGTACCAGCAAATCGCCCTCCTTTTTTACCGTTAAAATTCCGCTTTTCGATTGAAATTTGATTTCGTTTTCCGGATAACTTAAGTGGTTGAATATTACGTGGGCAGAGGCCAGAGTGGCGTGCCCGCACAGGTCCACCTCTGCTTTTGGAGTAAACCAGCGAATATGAAATCCGTTTTCGGTTGGTACAAAAAAGGCCGTTTCCGACAGGTTATTTTCCAGTGCAATATTTTGCATGGTTTTATCGTCAAACCATTGCAGCAAAGGGATAACCGCAGCCGGGTTTCCTTCAAATGGCCTGCTTGCAAATGCATCTACCTGGTAGATAGTTAAATTCATAAGGCAAAAGTAAAAAGGTAAAAGTTTAAGTTCTGATTCCTAAAATTTTACGGTCAGTTTCAGGTTAAATTTTCGGTCGGTAAGGTAATTTGGAACCGCGTACTGGTCGCCGTAAATGCTCGACACCCAAAAATAAGAGATAGTGTTGTTAATGTTTAAAACATTAAACACTTCGAGGCTCACCCACATGTCGTTAATATGGCGGAAGAAGTTCTTTTTAGATGGATTGGCAGAGCTGATAATCACTTTCGAAAAACCAAGGTCTATACGGCGGTAGGAGGGCATTCTGAATACATCCTGGTAACGTTCGCCGTTTGGCGGGCCGGTGGGTAACCTGGCACCGTAAAATCCCGATAGCTGCATTTTATATGATGGGTTTCCCGGAAGGTAATCCTGGAAAAACAGGCTGAAATTCATCCATTGGTCAGTCGGCCGCGGAATATAACCATGACCATCGCCTTTAATGTTTTCTTCGGTATTTAAAAACGACAGGCTGGCCCACGACTGTACGCCGCTTACAAATTCGCCGTTAATTTTCATATCCAGTCCGGTGGCATAGCCAACAGCTTCCTGCTCTGCCAGGTAACGAATTCGCACATTGTCGACTTGATAAGGTACCAAATGGCTCATGTACTTGTAATATGCTTCGGTGGTAAAACGGAAAGGCCTGTCCCAGGCGGTAAACACCAAATCGGTACCCCCAACAACCTGGAACGAACGTTGTGCCTTTGAGTTCTCGTTAATGGTTCCATCGCTTTTCTTCAGTTCCTTAAAAAACGGCGACTGATGATACAATCCGGCCGATAACCTGAACGACATTTTCTTTTCCCACTCGGGAAAATAGCTTATCGTTGCCCTTGGGCTTACCAGCAGCTCGTTGTTAAAATCCCAGTAATTAAATCTTACACCGCCTGTTATGTACAAATCGCCGCTGCTTACCGGTGCGCTCCAGCTATCCTGTATAAAACCGGTAATCCGGTTCGAGCTTATCCTGTTCCTTGTATTCATTGAATAGAATAACAAAACGTCAGTATCGGAATATGGAATGGAATAACCTGTAGAATCGCGGTAGATCCATTCGTTTATTCTGTCTTCAATCTGTTCGTGCTGAAATTTAATTCCCCAGTTAATCAGGTGATTTTCAGAATTGAGGGCTCCGCGGTGCGAGAAACTGTAAACCGTGGCATTCAGGTAATTTCGTGCGTGGTTTAAAAAAGTTCCAACACCCAGGTTCAGCGAACTGTCGCCAAATTCTTCCGACGACATATTCCGTTCCAGTTGGTTAAGGTAATACTGCCCTAAAATATCGTAGGTTTCTTTCTCTTTTGCATGATATGCCGATGCTATAAATTTCAGGTTCAGGTCTACGCTGGGGTGATAATTGGCAGAAACAGCACCCAGGTATGTTTGAAAATCGTCAACCTCCTGACCTTCGAAATAAATTTTTGTGTTGAGCGGGTTTTGCCATGTACCGAAAGTGGTTTCACGCGTTTGTGGAATGAACTTGTATTTATTCTGCGCCACATTGCCTAAAAAAGAAATATTGAATTTCTCGTTAAACTGGTAGGTTATATATGTCTGAATGTCGAGAAACCGCGGATCGTATTCGCCCTGCTCGTCGAGCCCGCCAAGCATATACCGGTTTGTTTTGTACCTGATGCCGGTAATGTGTGCCAGCTTGCCTTTTAATGCAACATCTTCGAAATGTGCGGTAGCCCCCAGAAGGCTCATGGACGCCGAGCCCCTGAAATCGCTGGGTTTGCGATAATTAATATCGAGCACCGACGACATTTTATCGCCGTATTTGGCATTGAAACCACCTGCCGAAAAGTCGATGGTTGAAACCATATCGCTGTTTATAAAACTTAATCCTTCCTGTTGTCCTGCCCTGATAAGGAATGGCCGGTAGATTTCAACATCGTTTACATAAACCATGTTTTCGTCGAAATTACCACCACGAACAGTATATTGCGAGCTTAATTCATTGTTTGACGAAACGCCCGGATAGGTTTTTAATATGGTTGCAATGGGATCGGATGCAGAGGGCAAAGCATCGATAAACTTAGGATCAATACGGGTAGTGGTACTTCCATTTCTGCGTTGTTCGGTAACAACTACTTCGGCCAGCTGCAAATCCTGGGTAGCCATCACTATTTTTTTGTTAATGGTTTCTTCGGGTTTTGCATAAATGGTATCGAAGTATGCCTGAAAACCCAGCGATGAGTAGATAATTGTTACCTGTTTACTTGCCGGAATACGAAGCAGGTACTCTCCTTTACGGTTTGAGCTGGTTCCAACAGTCGGGAATTCCTTAATTGTAATGTTTACCATGTCGAGCACAGCACCCTCGGTATCTTTAATAATCCCTTTTAATGTGGCATTATTGCTTTGCCCGTACAACATGAGGTTGGCAATAAATACAAGGATAAAAATGGTAGCTGTTTTCTTCATCGGCACAAAACTAACAAACCAGTTTAATAATCAACTTTATATTGATAAATAAATTGTGGACCGGGTATATTTTTTGATGCTTAAATTGAAATCAATTTGTCTTAAAAATCCTTGTGGAATAGCTTTTTCCTGTAGTAGTTATATTCAGCAGGTACAATCCCGGATTCAGGTTACCCAGGTTAAGTTTAAATTGAGTATGATTGGATTTTTTTTGAATCAGGATTTTCCCGCTTAAGTCGATTAACCGTACTTCATGTTTATTCATTTCCGTTTCTTGTGGAATTTCTACTGTGCAATTGTTAATCACCGGGTTTGGATACACAAGTAACTCTTCAGGTGAAATGCTGAGGTTGTTACCTTCTCCGGGTAATTCTGCATTGTTGGCTTCTCTCCAGTCTCTTACGCCGTTGGCATTAATATCTGGAAGAGGGGAGTTGCTGCCTGCAGAGTTTAAACCATGAGACCAGCATGAGACAATATCGAAAGCGTCATCCAGCCCATCTTTGTCAGTATCCGATTTTAGCCTGGTTATATCTGGTTCACCATCTTCATCAGAATCAAAACCTTCAACTGAATCATCAATTTTGTCGTTATCTGAGTCATTATCTAAAAAATCTGGTGTGCCGTCATTGTCGGTATCGGTCTGTTCATAATATTTTCCTCCCAGCGAAGGATCAAAGGCGTCGTCCCAGCCATCTCCGTTTTGGTCAGTTTCCAATATAGAAATCTGAATATCTTCGCTTTGCCACTCCATAAAATCGGTAATACCATCGTTGTCCGAATCAATATCAAAACTGTCTGGTATTCCATCTTTGTCCGAATCGGTAATTCCTTCTCCTTCGTGGATATCCAGAATGCCATCGTTGTCATCATCAATATCAAAAATATCGGCAACTTTGTCGCAGTCGTAATCGTCGGCTACAATTATATAAACGCTACCATCGGAATATAACTCAGGATAATCAACATTACTAAGCCTGTAGCTGAAATAAATCTGGCCGCGAAAAGTGTTGTTTATCAGGTAAATGAATTTTCCTTTGGTGTTAAACGAGAGTATGCCAACTTTAGGAGCAATTACAAATTCAATTTTAACATTTGTGTTGCTTCCGAAAATATCATTTTTTAACACACTTCCTGTAACCACATTATTAATACAACTAACCGGTAAAACAAAAGTGTCGTTTACGGCTACAGGTGTTTCAAGCAAATAAATATTGTGGGAAGATAAATTGGGTTTTAAAATACTGTTCAATCCATTACCTGACACATTGGTAGTAATCAGATAAAATAATATTATATGCACAATTGCATATAACTGCCCCCTTTTTCTCATATTGTTTTTATCAGAAAGATGATGCGAAAATAACCAGATAAAGGAATTGTGTTATAATTATAACAATGAGTTTTTAACAAACTTGTTAACACTAAGTTGTTTTGTGACAGGAGTTTAATGGTATTTCCAACAAAAGTTTAATATAAAGTTTTGATATGGTTTGAAAACAACAATTATTAACCGTTTTGTTAACTTTTAAAAGGCTGAAAAGATAAAATTTTATGGCATCTTTTTCAGTATTTCTTCTATCTGAATAAATATTTTTTTGAAGTTATATTCCTGGCAATGCCGGGTCATTGGAGTAAATGTGATTATCGCATCAGATTTTGGATTATCCATTTTCTCCAGCATTTTATCAAACGAGCGTAATGCAGGATTCAGATAAAAGTTATCCATGTCGGCGCCCCATATCCATAATTTACCCTGGATTTTTGGTCCGAGAGTTTCCCAATTGGTTTCTACATAATCTTTCAAATCGTATTTGCGCCAGTGTTCGGCCACTTCACGGTCAATTTCTCCTGTTACGGGAGCGAACAATGGTTTGGGTAATCCATCTTCGCCATTGGGGCTAAAAAGCGCTGTGAATGCACTGTACTGGCCGCCTGATGTTACATAGGTATTTGAATACCCCTGTACATTTTCATAGTAGATAAAATCTTTTTGGGAGATAATCGGTTCGCCGGTAACATCACGTGCAATTGGCCGGGGATAATCAAATTCATTCACGTAGGCATTTTTATCTTTATAAATATTTATCAGCTGGTTGTATTCAAAATCAACCGGATCGGGGCTGTATGAGAAGCAACCGCCAAAAAAATTGGGATAAATCAGTTGCAGGGCCAGTGATACCCAACCGCCTGTACTGCAACCTTCAACAAACCTGGTTTCCGGTGTTCCAACTCCCCGAAACTCTTTTTCGAGGTACGGAACAAATTCTTCAGTCAATGCCTTACCATATGGTCCACTGTTATCGGAATCCAGCTGGTAACTGTCGCCAAACGGGCCTTCGCCGTCCAGAAATACGGTTACTATTTGAGGTGCTTCGTCTGATGTCCACCAGTTAAGAAAAGGAGTATCCCTGGCATACCGGTTTGCCCGTGTGTAACGGCCACCGTATCCGGCAATATTGTATCGAACCGGATATTTAGTGGTTGAATTATTAAAGAAATTATTTGGTAACAGAACAGCGGCTTTCAGGTACATATCTTTTCCCCACCAGTCGGAAAGAATTTTGCTTCTGAAATTAACCTCTTTTAAAAGCTTGTGCTCTGCCAGTTTCCTTTGTTCAATTATTTTGGTAAGAGACAACTCTAAACTATGATTGCCGTTTAACTCAATCTGTAAAACATTGCTGTATAAATTGCCCGGGGCATTTATTCTCGATTCTTCAAAATCCTGATCCCAAAGTACCTGCACATAATACTCTCCATTGGGAATATTGTCAAGTGTAACATCGCGCGATTTTACCAAGTCAACAGACTCATCAAATGTGAATTTATCATCTGCATTCCAATCCAGGTTTGTTGCAAATATCAGGTTCGATTTGTTTGGCCATGTATTTCTTCTGGGCTCCCTGCTGTTCTGGTTGACAAACAGGAATATTCTTCCTTTACTTTTAAAGTCTTCTAATAATTCTTCAGAAACAGAGGTAGTAACTTTTAGCGAACTTGTCTGGGCATTTAAGCTGTAAACTGTTAGTAATATTATAAATGTTGCAATGAATGTTTTCATGATTATTTGATTTATAAAAGCTTTAAAAGTAAAAAGATTTTCGATGTAATTATTAGAATGAATAATTCTATCTTTGAAAACGAATTAATTAAACTCAATAAAAAAATGACTGAATTCAAATATCAAAAACCATTTCCAATTTTAAAAGACGATACCGAATATCGTTTAATTACCAACGAGTTTATATCGACAATAGAGGTTGATGGAAGAAAAATTCTGAAGGTTGAACCTGAAGGATTAAAAGTTCTTGCAAAAGAGGCGTTTACCGATGTGTCGTTTTACCTTCGCCCTGCACATTTGGAGAAGCTTGCAAAGATTTTGGAAGATCCCGAAGCAACCGATAACGACCGTTTTGTAGCACACACTATGTTGATGAATCAGGCCGTAGCAGCAGAGGGCGAACTGCCAACCTGCCAGGATACAGGCACGGCAATCGTAATGGGCAAAAAAGGTGAAAATGTATTTACCGGCACAAACGATGCCGAATACCTTTCGAAAGGAATTTATGAAACGTATAACGAGAAAAATTTACGTTATTCACAGGTGGTTCCCTTTTCAATGTTAGAAGAAAAAAATACCGGAACCAACCTGCCGGCCCAGATTGATATTTACGCGGAACAGGGTAACAGTTACGAATTTTTATTTATCACCAAAGGTGGCGGTTCGGCCAATAAATCATATCTGTATCAGCAAACCAAATCGTTGCTTACCGAAGAGAACCTGACCAAATTTGTAAAGGATAAAATTATGGATCTCGGCACAGCGGCTTGTCCTCCGTATCACTTAGCACTGGTAATTGGTGGAACATCAGCCGAAGCAACCCTTGCTGCTGTTAAAAAAGCATCGGCAGGATATTTCGATAATTTGCCTACTGAAGGAAACGAAGGTGGCCAGGCTTTCCGCGACCTGGAATGGGAAAAGAATGTTGAATATATTTGCCAGGAGAGTGGAGTTGGAGCCCAGTTTGGCGGTAAATATTTTGTACACGATGTTCGGGTAATCCGTTTGCCACGCCATGCTGCTTCCTGCCCGGTAGGTTTGGGAGTTAGCTGTAGCGCCGACCGGAATGTAAAAGCAAAAATTACCGAAGAAGGAATATTCCTTGAGCAGTTGGAAAAAAATCCAGCACGTTTCTTACCGTCGAAAGCCCCGGCAATGAAACCTGCAGTTGATATCGACCTCGACCAACCGATGGAAGATGTACTGAAAGAGTTAACGAAATATCCAACCAAAACGAGATTGAATTTAAGTGGGACATTAATTGTTGCCCGCGACATTGCCCATGCAAAAATCAAGCAAATGCTGGATGAAGGCAAACCAATACCCGACTACTTTAAAAACCACCCGGTTTATTATGCCGGCCCGGCAAAAACACCAAAAGGAATGGCGTCGGGTAGTTTTGGCCCAACCACTGCAGGGCGCATGGACCCGTACGTTGATGAGTTCCAAAGCCATGGCGGTTCAATGATTATGGTGGCAAAAGGAAACCGTAGTCAGCAAGTTACCGATGCATGCAAAAAGCATGGTGGTTTCTATGTGGGATCCATTGGGGGGCCTGCTGCAATACTTGCAAAAAACAGTATTAAGTCAGTTGAAGTGGTTGATTTCCCGGAACTGGGAATGGAGGCTGTACGAAAGATTAAAGTAGAAAACTTCCCGGCATTTATTATTGTTGACGATAAAGGAAACGATTTCTTTAAAGAACTATAGAATACAACTGATATAAGAATTGAGAACTGTTCTGCATTTAAGAACAGTTCTTTTTTTTTGATTACATTTGAAATACTCATTAGTTATAACCGATGAAGGCAGTTTATTACGAAGAATTTCAGGGAAAAGTCGAAGTCAGGGAAGCCCCAAATCCAACAGTTTTACCCAACAGTGTAGTAGTTAAAGTAGGTGCAACCGGCCTTTGCCGTAGCGACTGGCACGGCTGGATGGGGCACGATCCCGACATTGTTCTGCCTCATGTCCCCGGGCATGAACTTGCTGGTACTATCGTTGAAGTTGGTTCTGATATTCGGAATTTCAAAGTGGGCGATCGGATTACTGTTCCTTTTGTTGGCGGTTGCGGGCATTGTCAGGAGTGCCAGACCGGAAACCACCAGGTGTGCGACAATCAATTTCAACCCGGTTTTACTGCCTGGGGCTCGTTTGCCGAATTTGTTGAAATAAAATATGCCGATATTAACCTTGTGCATCTGCCCGATGAAATTGATTTTATAACAGCTGCAAGCCTGGGGTGCAGGTTTATTACCTCATTTCGGGCAGTTATCGACCAGGGGCAGGTTTCGGCTGGACAGTGGGTTGCCGTGCACGGTTGTGGCGGAGTAGGCCTTTCTGCTGTAAATATTGCTGCTGGTGCAGGTGCCAATGTTGTTGCTGTAGATATTGATAATGAAAAGCTCAGCCTGGCTAAAAAACTTGGAGCCAGTGTCTTGTTAAATGCTCGTAATGTTGAGAATGTCTCCTATGAAATTAGAAAAGCAACCGGACGGGGAACCCATGTTTCAATTGATGCATTGGGTAGCCAGGAAACCTGCTTTAACTCTGTTTCCTGCCTCCGAAAAAGGGGAAAACATATTCAGGTTGGATTAATGACAGGCGACCACAAACATCCAAAAATTCCGATGGATAAAGTAGTTGCGCACGAACTGGAGGTGATTGGCAGTCATGGTATGCAGGCTTTCCGTTACGATGCTGTTTTTGAAATGATAAAAACCGGGAAAGTGCAGCCCGACCTGATGATTGGCAAA